>CAMNCZ010000148.1 GCA_946534775.1 uncultured Eubacteriaceae bacterium | reverse complement strand
ATCACCAGTATGGAAAAATTTTCGGACATTGAGGAACACAAGGCGCACGCGACCGCCATTGCCTTTATACTGCCGCTTTCGGTGCTGAGTGGGGCGATTTACTTCGGCGGCACCGAAATACCCGTTTCGGCGGCTGTTTTGGCCTGTGCGGGCGGCACAGCAGGGGGTGTGATAGGTGCAAAAATACTGGGAAAAATAAAAGGCCGCAGTCTTCATATAATTTTCGGCATTTTTATGCTTATAAGCGGGGTGAGAATGATATTATGACCGTTTTTACAGCCGCCCTTTTTTCGGGCATAATAAGCGGAATGGGAATAGGAGGCGGCGCCATACTTATCCCCGCGCTCACACTGCTGCTTCACCTGCCGCAAAAACAAGCGCAGGTAATAAACCTTATCTATTTTATCCCCACCGCCGCCGCAGCCCTTTTCGGCCACATAAAAAACAAACGCATAGAAAAGACCGTCCTGCCTTATATGATAGCTTTCGGCCTTTTAGGCTGCACGATAGGTTCGTTTGCCGCACTCGCCATAGAAGACACGGCCCTTTCAAAAATGTTCGGCGCTTTCCTTGTATTTATGGGTGTAAGAGAGTTTTGGACAGCAAAAAAAGCCCCTTGACGAGGCTTTTTCAAAATCGTCACCCGTCCCCGAAAAATGAAAAAAGGCGTCACACAAGATAGTTATCTTGTCTAATGCCTTTGTTGTAGTGCAAGTATAAAACAATTTCTTGCAAAAATCAAGTTATTTTTAAGTATGATCTGCTTAACTTGCATTTTTAACGATGCTTCGTTTATTTTTCTGCAATTTGTGTATGCGCTTTTTTATAAATAACACTACGCTGACAAGTAGTGAACATAGTGATATAATTGCACCGGTTTTTAGTCCCGGCGGAAAATATGTTATTTTAATATTATGTTTGCCTTTAGGGAGTTTAAAGGCAGTAAAAGCGTTTAAAGCTTTGATTTTTTCACATTCATTGCCGTCTGCGGTTATATGCAGACCTTCATCGTAAATTATTGTTGTAAAGATAAGACTGTCACGATTTATATCGCAGTCGGCCGTAAGTGTGCCATTGCTTTCGCTGATATTGGAGATGCCGCTGTTTTGTATAATATCTGTCGCTTTTTTCAATGCATCTATATCAAGCCGCAGTATTGTGGGATTCAAATATCTTAAACCGGTACGAAGTGCAGTTATTTTTATATCTATCTTTTCACCTTTGTGAAAATAGCCGATGTCATAAGCTGATTTCTCGCTTTCCATATCGGTTTTTATGTTTTTTCCGTTTACGCTCAAACTAAAACCTGCGAACGTAAGGTCGGATAGTTCTTCATCAAAAAATGTATCCATACAATACTCGCCGTCAGCGGGTACGGTGAATATGTATTCTGCACTGCCCGCTTGTTCTGCAGAAGAAATAAATATTCTGTCCCGAGAGATAGATGTTAGGGTAAGAACATTTGTAATGCCGTCAGCTCCCGTTTCAAGCGTGCAGTTTGACAAAATCGGAGGAGGCAAAAAATATTCGTAAAACAGCGGATTTTTTGAGTTTGCGGCTGTGTTTATAAAAATCTGTTGGTTGTTATAAATGCCATTTACCGCTGTTTCCGGATCCTGAAAATATGCATCACAGTTGACAATGCTTTCGTTTGCTGTAAAAATTATCGGGAAAGCATAAGGATTTTTGCGTATTGATATTTCGCCATCATCAAAAATTTTGTCATAAATTATTGTGTGCAGTTCGTTTATTGCATTGTCGGTATTTATAATATATTTTGTACCAAAGATGCTGTCGCTTACAATACCGCTGTTTTTGTGCGATATATTGTTTGGCGAAGGTACATTTAAACCAAGACATTTTGCTGTTTTTGATGCAAGCTGGTTTATTCCCGAAGAAAAATATGAAAACGAATTGTAGCTGCCGAGAAGCTGGGTCATTACAAGTGCGCTGCCTGTATCGTAGCTGCGGTAAAAGCCACTGTCAATGTTGTGAAGCAGTTCCGAGCTTTCTTTTGCAGTCCTGAGTGTTTCGGTATAATTTGTTCTGTCGGGATATCCGATATTGTGCGAAATGTTTTTTATACCATATTGCGACATAAACAAAGTCTCTGTAAGTGCAAATGTGAGAATCAATCTGCCGAAATGTTTTTTATCCGAAAATTTAGCAAAACAAAATATATAAACTGCCGATAAAATAAGCACAAAAAAAGTATTAAGCAGAATGCCTGCCGTTATTTCGACAGAAAGTGCGGCACCGCAGCCAACAAGCATAAGCAAAGCAAATATATAAAGAGAATGTTTATTCAAACTTTTTATGTTTTGTACAGCCCTTGCCGAAAAGATCAGACACATAAATACCGCACCATACATAAATCGTGCTTCAAAGTCTTGCGGCTGTCTGCATAGATGCATAAAAAGATAAAGTGGCTTTACGGTAAGTGCAGCTGCAAAAAACAGACATATAACAGCAGTGACGATACGTTCACGCAGAGAAATATTTTTTGATATCAGCAACATTGTTGTCAAAAAAAGCGGAAGAATACCAAAACAAATATAAAGCCCCATACCGACTATGGGTTTGTCCTTTACAAACAGCAGTCCTGCACAAAGTTCTGCCGGGGTAAAGCGAAAAAACGGCATAAAAGGTGAACTTTCAAAAACACCGTTATAACCTGTGACAACAGCTTTTATTTCGGGCAGTATCATCACAGCACAAATGGCTGCCGAAAGACTTGCATATAGGCAGATATATATTAAATTTTTGAAAAAATCGATTTTTTTCTCTGCGACGACACAAAAATATATAAAATATATAAAACAGGTAATACCTGTCATATATGCATAATAGTAGAGATTTAAAATACACAGACAAAAGGCCGTACAGAAAAGCGTACCGCCTTTTTTTGATAATATATTTTCTATGCCAAGCAGACAAAGCGGCAGCAGAACAGGGTTTCCCAGTCTTGAAACAAGTATTGAGTACAAAATAAAATGTGCGCACAACGAATAAAGCACCGAAAATGCAAGTGCTTCTGTTCTGCGGCAGTTTATAATGCTGCTTTTGTCGAAAAAAATGTATGAAAAAAGACCGGCAAGACCGATTTTCAGAAGATATTGTACAAGGAATATTTCTTGATAATACTCTTCCTTAATAAATAAAAACAAACCGTCAAGCAGACCCGAGTAATTAAAACAAAGCGCTGCGGTATTGATGCCGAAACCACATTGATATGTAAATAAAGATATTTCTTTGCTTTTTAACATACGCATTTTAAACACGGCTATTGGCAAAAATTGCGAACCCAGATCAGACCCTGTTATGCTGTGACCTCCGAAGGGAACTCCGACTGTCGAAAGTGCTAAGGCTGCCAAAATTATCGGTAATAAAAAAGCAGAAATATAAAACGTTATATTTGAAAAATTTTTTTCAAAATTCATAAAAATTCTCCCATAAATGTATTATTTTTTTAGCGGTTAGGGTGAATATCTTCCGTTTCAACTTCAACGCGCTTTGCCGTTCCCTTTTCAATAAGGGCCCTTATCTGATTTTTGCGGTCACACTGACCCATTCGTCTTTTTCGGATGTGTCCACCACTTCAAGGCCCGCGGCCTCCATTGCATCGTAAACATCCTGCACCCTTTCGCGGATAATGCCGCTTGAAATAAAGATGCCGTCTTTTTTAAGCTGCTTTCTTACCAGCGGCGAGATCGCGCAGATAACATCCGCAATGATATTTGCAACAACTATATCGTATTTTTCGTAGCCTATTTCATCCTGCAATTTTTGGTCGTCGATAACATTGCCGCTTGTAACATAGTATTTACTGCGGTCTATACCGTTAAAATCGGCGTTTTCGTAAGCCGTTTTTATCGCATTTGCATCTATATCCACCGCAAAAGCGCTTTTTGCGCCAAGCAGCAGCGAAACAATGGATAAAATGCCGCTGCCGCAGCCAAGGTCCGCTACAACGCTGTTTTCATTAACATATTTTTCCAGATTAAGCATACAAAGCTGAGTTGTCTGATGCAGACCCGTGCCGAAAACGTGACCCGGATTAATGTTGAATACGACCCTGTTCTCGGGGTTTTCCACCTCTTCCCAAACAGGCTTTATAAGCAGCCTTTCACCCACATTAAAGGGCTTGTAAAACTCCCGCCACTTATTCAGCCAGTCCTCGTCGTTAAGGTTTTCGGTCGTTTCCACCGCAAGCCTGCCCAGGTCGATGCCTATATCCATATTTTTAAGCCTTTCAAGCCCCGCACGCACATTCATCAGTATCTCGCTGCCGTAGGGGTTATCGCTTACATATATTATAAGTTTTGTCTCGCCGACGGGCTTGTTCAAAAGCTCTTCGTCCACATAATCCCAGTAGGTGCTTGACTCGGACAAAAACTGTTTCAGCTCGTTGTCGTCCTCGACCTGTATGCCCGTAATGCCCGTTTCAAGCAGCATTGCGCTGA
>CAMNCZ010000147.1 GCA_946534775.1 uncultured Eubacteriaceae bacterium | reverse complement strand
ACGCTGAATTACTGCGTACGCGCCGGAAAAGCCTCTCCTTTCAGGAGAGGTGGCAGTCGCCAGACTGACGGAGAGGTTATAGGACTTCGTCAGAAGTCCGTCGTATTTCGTAGCGTAAATGATAATTTACACCCCCTCACAAATAAAATTTATTCACAAAAAAAGCCGCAAAGGCCATAAAACAGCCCCTGCGGCATAAATTTATTTTGTTTTTTTCTCGGTTTTCTCGGTTTTTTCAGCTTTTTCGCTTTTATCGTTTTTTTCGGCCTTTTCACTGTTTTCGCCGTAACCGTAACCATAGCCGTAACCGTAGCCATACTTATAACCGTATTTATATTTATAGCTGTAGTATTTTCCGGTATGCGGTTTAACGATATTGTTAAGTATAAAACCAAGCATTTTGATATCGGCAAGTTCTATCTTTTTAAGTGCCGATTCGATACTGTCGTAAGTAGTGCTTGCATATTTTGTTACAAACATCGCGCCTGCGATACAGCGGTTCATAACCAGTACATCACTTACCACATTTACGGGCGGTGAGTCGATTATCACATAATCATACTTATCCGCAAGTTCTTTAAGTATATTTTCAAACTGCTGTGAAGCAAGAAGTTCCGACGGGTTTGGCGGTATCGGACCTGCGGGCATAAGGTCAAGGTTTTTCCTTACGTCTTTGTGTATACAGTCCGTCAGCTTGTTCATTCTGCCTATTGCCGAGGAAAGACCCGATTTATTCTCCTTCTCAAACAGCTTGTGCTGAGTGGGTTTTCTCATATCGGCATCTATCAGAAGCACCTTGTTTTCGGTCTGAGCAAAGGCAATGGCCAAATTTGCCGTTGTTGTGGACTTACCTTCCGCAGCATTGGCGCTGGTAACGGCAAACACACGGTTTTCAAACGGCGCAAGTGCAAACACCGCATTTGTACGCATTGTTTTATAACTTTCCGAAACGGTAAACACCGTATTGTCGTTGATAAGGTTTTCGGGATTGATCTCGCGTCCTTCGCCTTTTTTATATTTTTTGCGTTTTTCGCCTTTTTCCTGCGAGAAATTGTAAACCTCGCCAATAATGGGCTTGTCATATCTTTTTGTAAGTTCATCTATTGATTTTACGGAGTTGTCAAGCAGGTAAAGAACAGTTATCACGCCCGCGCTTAACATAAAGCCAAGCATCATACCAAGTACCGTAACTTTCTTTTTATTCGGCTCTACGGGTTTATATTCAACCTCGGCGGCATCGATAACCTCGACCGAACCCGCACCGACTACTCTTATAAGAAAATCGGGTGCAATATCCGCTATAGTGTTGCATACATCGGCCGTAAATTCGGGAGATGTTGTTCTTGCCTTTATTTTAAGCACTTCCGTGTCCTCAACGGCTTCCATGGAGAACACCTTTGCTATTCTGTCGGGTTCAAGCATCCTTGAATATTCGTCAAGTTTGCCCTCGCGCTTATACTTTGCGGTCAGCCTTTTTGAAGTTTCCTTCATTACGGTATTGCTTTTAAGCACCGCCTTATACGTTGTTACAAGCGATTTTGATGCATTAAGGTCGGTCAGCCTTACCGCGCCATCCTCGTTTACTACATCGCTTCTTCCGTTTTTAACGTACATAGTTGTATATGATTCGTATTTTACGGGCATATAAAACACTGCAACACTCAACGCTATAAGCCCCGCAAGAGCCGTGCACGCAGCTATAATGCCTATATGTTCCCAAAGCACACGCGCCAATTCCAACAGGTTTATCTCATATTCCTTTACTTCTGTTCTTTCTTCCATTTTAACCCCTATATCCCTTTTTACTTATAATACAACGTAAATATAGTATCATACTTGAGTTTTTAAGTCAACAGATATAATTTACAATATTTTAATACCACGCCCCAAATTTTTTTGTCGAATTGCATTACGTCTCCAAAAGTTGTCATTTTTTCAATGTATCGACATACTTGCCGTCAATAACATCTTTAAGATACTTACCGTACTGATTTTTCATCATATCCCTGCTGTTTTCAAGCACCTGTTCCGCCGTTATCCAGCCGTTAAGATAAGCTATTTCTTCAAGGCAGGCAAGTTTTCTGTGCTGATGCTGTTCTATGGTCTTAACAAAATTCGATGCATCGACAAGGCTTTCGTGCGTTCCCGTATCAAGCCAGGTAAAGCCCTGACCCAACAGTTCCACATTAAGTTCGCCTTTTTCAAGATACAGACGGTTCAAATCGGTTATTTCCAACTCGCCCCTTTTCGACGGTTTAAGCCCTTTTGCCAGTTCAACCACGCTGTTATCGTAAAAATAAAGGCCCGTCACGCAGTAATTGCTTTTTGGTTTTTCGGGTTTTTCTTCTATACTTACGGCGTGTCCGTTTTTGTCAAACTCCACTATACCGAAACGTTCGGGGTCATCCACATAATAGCCGAAAACAGTTGCACCTCTGCCGTTTTCGGCGTTTTTAACCGCATTTTTAAGACGAAGGTCAAGGCCTTGTCCCGCAAAAATATTATCCCCAAGCACCATTGCCGCCGTATCGCTGCCGATAAAATCCGCACCGATAATAAACGCCTGCGCAAGGCCGTCGGGGCTGGGCTGTACGGCATAACTCAAATTTATGCCAAACTGCGAACCGTCGCCCAAAAGCGATTCAAACCGCGGTGTATCCTGCGGTGTGGAGATTATAAGAATATCCTTTATGCCTGCCGTCATCAATACAGACAGAGGATAATATATCATCGGCTTGTCGTATATCGGCAAAAGCTGTTTTGATGTGACCTTTGTAAGCGGATAAAGGCGCGTGCCCGAACCTCCCGCAAGAACTATACCTTTCATATCAGTCCCTCCCTGTCGTGACTTTTCAGAATTTAAAAGTATCTTTTATACCCAGCCATTTTGTGTCCTTTTCGGAAAGCAGCGGTGTCTCGCCCTCGGGTATCGGCCAGTCTATGCCGATATCGGGGTCGTTCCAAAGCACACCGCCCTCATCACCCGGGCGATAGAAATCCGTGCATTTATAAACAAACTCGGCCTCGTCGCTAAGCACATAAAAGCCGTGTGCAAATCCCTCCGAAATATAGAACTGTTTTTTGTTTTCGGCACTCAATTCCACACCGAACCACTTGCCGAACGTAGGCGAATCACTGCGCATATCCACCGCAACATCAAACACGCTGCCGCGCACTACCCTTACAAGTTTGCCCTGCGGGTACTGTTTTTGAAAATGCAGTCCGCGCAAAACGCCTTTTGTACTCATAGACTGGTTGTCCTGCACAAAGACCATATCAAGTCCGTGCTCGTGAAAATCGTTCTGATTATATGTTTCCATAAAATATCCGCGGCTGTCACCGAAAACAGTCGGTTCTATCACATAAAGTCCTTCTATGCCGCAGTTTGTTACCTTGATTTTGCTCATTGTCCTATCTCCTTCAAATATCTTTCAAGCGCGTCACGCCAGTCGGGCAGCGGCGTAAAGCCGTTTTCTGCCAATTTTGATTTATCAAGCCTTGAATTGAACGGGCGCGCCGCCTTTGAAATGCCGTATTCCTCGGTAGTTACGGGCACTACTTTTGTATCGAGACCCGCCTGTCTGTAAATTTCCTTTGTAAAATCATACCAGCTGATATATCCGCCCTCGTTTGTGGCGTGATAATAGCCGTATTTATCACTCTGCGCCATATCCGCAAGCAGCCTTGCCAGATCCAGCGTATATGTCGGTGTACCCACCTGGTCGTTTACCACCCTCACGGTATCGTGTGTTTTGGCAACATTAAGCATTGTTTTTATAAAATTTTTGCCGTTAAGGCCGAAAACCCACGCAATACGCACAATAAAATATTTTTCAAGCGTACCGCTTACCGCCAGTTCGCCGCCCAATTTGCTTTTACCGTAAACATTAAGCGGTTCATAGTCCTTGCAATCCGCTGTCCAGGGCTGTGTGCCCAGGCCGTTAAAAACATAATCGGTGCTTATATAGATCATTTTTGCATCTATCTTCTTTGCCGCTTCAGCGATATTTTTCGTGCCCTTTTCATTTATCAAAAACACCTTTTCCTCGGCATCTTCTGCCGCATCTACCGCTGTCCAGGCTGCGCAGTGTACTATAACATCGGGCTTTACGCTTTCTATCGCCGCCCCGACCGCATTTTCATCGGTGATGTCAAGGCTTACATATTGTGCCTTCGTGACCGCCGACCCATCGTCGATACCGCTGTAGTTTGCGGCGATATCACTGCCGACAGCCTCAATGCCGCGCTTTGCAAATTCATTTACAACATCGTGTCCAAGCTGACCGCCGACACCCGTAACAAAAACTTTCATAATCGATAACCTTTCTTTATATTTATATGTTACTTAACATAAGTAACGATTTTATTTATACAACTATCTGTTTTAATTATTATTCTTTTTTCAACACGATCCAATAACAAAATTTTTATCATATCTATAATCATACATATAATATAAATAATAATTGCGTATACTGCCAAAAATAA
>CAMNCZ010000146.1 GCA_946534775.1 uncultured Eubacteriaceae bacterium | reverse complement strand
CGAAAACGCGGTTTCCGCCTGCGGATTAAAGTCTGCGACGCTGATAATGTTAATAAAAATGTTAAAAGGGGCTTATTCGCTGATTTTTGTAAAAATCTTAATGCGACAGCCCCAAATGATAATTATAGTTTTTATACCGCTATTTCCATTACCTTGCAAAGTATGCGCAACATTCTTGTATCAAATGCAGACCATACCTGATACTTTTTGTGTGTTGCAAAAATAAACACGCCGCGGTTTTCCGAATCTGTGGTTTTATGCGCCACAATAAAAATGGACCAGAATTCGTTTTCGCCCATATATTCGGCAAAAGCGGGGTATGCCGCCTTGCTGTTTTCATAATTGCCTATTGAAATATATCCGTCGGCATCAAGTATGCCCTTATATTTATCGCAAAGCGGTACAATTTTTTTCGGGTCTTTAATTTCGTGTCCAACCGATATTATCTCGCCGTAATCGTTTAACGGACAATACATAACCGTACTTACATCATAGAAAGTGCAAATTTCCGTCATTGTATCGATAAGCGACTTGCGCATATCCTTTCCGTCGTTAAAGCGCCCTATCACATTGCGCAGATGCTCGTGTTTCTCGTACTCCGGCACATAATTGGACATCTGGATAACAGTATCGCTTTTAAGTATATCTTCAATAGAACCCAGTCTGTCCTCACGGTAGATTATAAAACGGTCTCTGCCCAGCGCCTTGCCGACATACAGACAGTGATCGGCAAGTCTGAACAGGTCGTTGTAATTATCGGCATCCATAGGATAAGTTGCCGTACCGATAGAACAAGTGACCTTTGTATTTTCTATCCTTTGTTTAAAATACCATTCTATGTGGGTGCGTATAGACCTGAGCAGAGGTCTTATAGCCGCATCATTATCCTCAAAGCCTTTTAAAACGATAAAGAACTCATCGCCGCCTATCCTGCCCGCTATACCTCGGTCCCCAACGGAATCCATTATAATGCGTGCAACATTTACAAGCGTTGTATCACCGAACATGTGTCCGAAAGTATCGTTTATAGTCTTGAAATTATCAAGGTCTATCATTACAAACGTCACAAGTTCGCCGTCTTTTTTAGCGCTTTCAAGTGCATCCATAGCCGCTTTTTTGGCAGCCGCCTTATTAAGCATACCCGTAAGCGGGTCGCGGTCAGCCCTTGCCGATTCATAAGCAAGGTTTCCGTGGCTTTTTTCCGCATCCGAAACAAAACCCGATACATAAACTACCTGCGAATTATATTCTATGGTAGCAAACCTGTATATTGTCGGTTTAAAACCTGTTTCGCCATCTTTATTGCAAAATGTAGTGTTAAGTTTGTAAAAGCCGTCGCCGTTTGCCGACTCTATAGCGCCGCAAAGCTGTCTGAACTGCTGCATACTTGATTTTTCGATACAGCCCTGTTCAAGGCGCGTTGCACGGTACAGATCCATACTGCCCCTGAAAAGTTCGCCCTCGCCGCTGTAAACGGATATCAGGCCGCTCGACACCTCATATCTGAAAAAACGGCTTCCCGACTGCTTTATGACACTTTCTATAACACTTTCGGATAAATAGTAATTATCATATTCCTTTGCCATATAGGCAACATCGTACAAATCAATATTTATATATTCCTCTTCGCCCATTTTCCTGCGCTTCATAACTACCGAAATGTCATAGTATACATCATCATAATGTTTAAGCTTGGTTGTAAATGTTATCGGCGTATATGTACAGCACTTCATATTCCGCACAAACTCATCACGGCAGTCATCGTGCAGATAATCAATAAAAGGAAACGCATAACTTGCGCCAATGAAAAGATAGATTATCTCATCGGATAGAACAATATTTGATTTTTCGTTTATCATTGCGGAGCCTATCAAATTATCTCTGTCGGGTACGACAACAAGACCATTTCTATCTTTCATAACGCCCGCCTCCTTATTGAATATTATACATCGAGTTAAGACAGCAAGCTTTCTTCCCTCACATATATACATTATAAACCATACTAAGTAATATTTCAAGTATAAATTACAAAAAAAATACCGCCAAGGCTATGTGCATTGGCAGTATTTCACTAATTTTTTTATAAACGGAATTTCTATTCATCGGTTTTTAACACAAGTTTGGGATCTGTCGGTTCCTTATCAAGTGTCACCGTAAAATCAAGATGACTTCCCAGACCCGAACCGTATTTGGTGGGCTGCGCTATACAGCCGATAACATCGCCCTGCTTTATTATCTGTCCTTCAGCAAGGTTGATATTATCGATTTGGCTGTATGTAGTACACCAGCCGTTGCCGTGGTCGATAGTTACACATTTCCCTTTTTCATCATTTTGCGATATTGCCATAACAACACCGTCTGCCGCTGCCACCACACTTTCTCCGACAGCCGCGGAAATACACAAACTGTCGTGCGTGCGGTATTGTTCAAGCGTTTTGTCAAATACACCCGTTTCAACGCTGTAATCCATAACTATCGGACCGTTTACGGGCCAAAGCATTTCCTGAGTATCGTCAAACAGCGTGTATAAAGGCTCGTTTTCCTTTATTTCGGGCACTACCGCAACAGGCGTATTCTCCTGCACCGTTTCTTTTTTCGGTTCTGCTTCAACGATATTTTCGCTCACTTGTTCCGCCGTTGTCGTTTCTGTAGTCTGCTCTTTATAGCTTCTTACCGGGCTTTGGTTTACGGCGATATTTTCACTTTGCTCTATCTGCATTTCCTCTTTAGGCGCAGGGCTGTCGGTGTTTGTGACCGCTATTGCGGTAAGTGCCAGCACTGCTGCCGCGGAATAAAGAGCAATGTAAAACCCTTTTCTTGTGTTTTTGGCCGTATTTTTATTTGCGGATTTATTATTTTTTTCTTCCATTTGTCTTAACACCTCCAAAAGTATTATTGGCACAAAAACAAATTGTTATTCAAAAAATTTATATATAAACAACCACTTGACATTTTTTTAAAAAATATGTAAAATGCTTTTATATGTAAATTGTTTTAGTGCTTATAAATGAGGTTTAAAAATGGAAAAATTTAAATTTTATATATCGCGTATGACAAAAAACGGAGTTGTATTTTTAAAATGGCTGCTGGTATCAATAGCGGCAGGGCTTATACTCGGTGCCGTAGGTGCGGCTTTTTATCACCTATTGGGGCTTGCGAACGAGTTTCGCACGGAGCATCCTCGGATAATATATCTGCTGCCGCTTTCGGGGCTTATTATAGTCTTTTTATACCGTATGGCAAAAGATGACGATCTTAACACCAACCTTATTTTAAGCTCAATACATTCCGATAAAAATATACCGCTTAAAATTACACCGCTTATTTTTATATCTACTATAATAACAAACCTTTTCGGCGGTTCTTCGGGCCGCGAGGGTGCCGCTGTACAGATAGGCGGCGGCATAGGCTATTACCTGGGCGGCATTATAAAACTTGATGAATTTGACAGACGTGTTTTTACAATGTGCTGCGTAAGTGCCGCATTCTCTGCGGTTTTCGGCACACCGATCGCCGCCGCCATCTTCGCTATAGAGGTGGTAAGCGTCGGCATTATGTACTACTCCGCACTTGTGCCCTGCGCCATTGCATCCCTTACCGCCAATACCGTGGCGGAAGCTCTTGACTGTCACAGCGAACAATTCCACGTTTTATACATAACCAATTTCAAGCTTGATACGGGCCTTAAAGCGCTGGTAGTTGCAATAGCCGCAAGCCTTGTAAGCATTTTGTTTGTTATGGCGCTTAAATTTTCCGAACAGACATTTAAAAAACATTTCAAAAATCAGTATTTAAGAGTAGTTGTCGGCGGTCTTATAATAGTCGCTCTTACGGTTTTGCTGCGCACCACGGATTACAACGGTGTCGGCATACCCGTTATGGAAAAAGCCTTCCGCGGCGAGGTCAACCCCGAAGCGTTCTTATTTAAAATTATTTTTACGGCAATAACGCTTGGCTGTGGCTTTAAGGGCGGCGAAATTATGCCCTCGTTTTACATCGGCTCCACCCTCGGCTGCTTTATAGGAAGATACCTTGGCATTTCTCCGTCACTTTGTGCGGCGATAGGTATGATATCCGTTTTCTGCGGCGTTACCAACTGCCCCATAGCATCGCTTATTATAAGCCTTGAACTTTTCGGTATGGAGGGCATTGAATATTATCTGCTTGCAATTGCCGTAAGTTATATGCTTTCGGGCTATTACGGTCTTTACAGCACACAAAAAATAATCTACTCAAAATACAAAAACCAATATGTTAACAAAATTGCACATCATTGACAGAGGTTAAAAATGGACGACAACAGAATGGTCTGCGAATGTTACAATATCCGCGTAAAGGACATAAAAAAGGCGATAGAAGAAGGTAATGACACCTTTGAAAAAATGGAAAGAACTATGCGCCTCGGGGTACTCTGCGGTGCCTGCGTAACAGATGCAAAAAAAGTTATAGAAACACTTAAAGGAAACACTGATTAATTCAAAAAGGAAAAATAAAATTTAGCTTTAGCGGCAA
>CAMNCZ010000145.1 GCA_946534775.1 uncultured Eubacteriaceae bacterium | reverse complement strand
ATTTATTTAACATAATTTTATTATAATGCGGCAGTAAAAAAGCTTGGCAAATTGCATAAAAAATAAGGCTAAATATCACAATAAATCTACAATATTGCTTAATTGATGATGAATTTATTAAAAAAACAAGTTTTTATCCGGAAAAAGTAACAAAAAAATTATTGGTTGGTTGTTAAATATTAGCTTGACAATAAAACTGTTTTACTGTAAAATATATTCATCGTAAAACTGTTTTAATAATTTACGGAGGTATTTTATGAAAAGGGATGTACGATCAATTATTGAAAGTTGGTCGGGAGTAGAAGAAATAATAATAAGAATAATGCGGCGCGATGAAAAAATGAGCGTATTAAATGACGAAGATGTTGCTTTTTCCGGGCATCAGTTTGACGCGTTGGCGGTAATTGCTTTTTTGAATATACATAATGTTACAAAAATTGCAAAAATGATAGGGTGCAGCAAGTCTGCCGCGTCTATTATGATATCAAAAATGGTGGCGGGAGGCCTGTTGGAAAAAAAGTATGGCCAAAATACCGATGATAACAGAAGCATATATATAGATATAACCGAAAAGGGCAAGGAAGTTCTTGAAAAGCTGATGAAAACAAGGCTTGATGCCGTATCGAGAGGATATGATATGATGTCTGCCGATTTCAAGCGGGAACTTCTTAACGGTATGGTCTGTCTTTGTCGGGTATATAATTACAAAGACAGTTTTCTTGTTGAAATGACCGAGGAAATACTTAACGAGACAGACTACAGCGAGGACAAAAGGGAATATATAATAAGCTTTACCAACTTTGTGGCAAACAGGATATCGGGCGAAAAAACAATAAGCGAAAGCCCGGGCAGGGTAAGCAAGGCCCTTACGGTGCAGCAGATAGGTATGCTTAAAGCAATATATCTTGCCAATGTAAATACCGTGTCAAAACTTGTCAAGTATTTCGGCACAAGCGTAAGTACGGTTTCCGTCAATGTTTCGCGCCTGGCAAAGGCGGGTTTTGTCATTAAGGAATACGGCAAAACGGACGATAACCGCGAAACGATAATTTCGCTTACGGATAAAGCCAAGGAAGAACTACACAATATTGCAAAAAAATGCTTTGAGATGTTTCTGGAAGAGTACAATGCAATGTCGCGGGAACAAAAGGCCATACTTGAAGAAGGTCTTGAACATTTCGACAAACTTGTAAATATAATCAAAACGGAGGGTAAATTATTATGAAAAAGAAATTCAGGCTTTTTGCTTTGCTTACGGCAGTGATGATGGCTGCTTCGGCGTGCGGAAAAACCGAAGATACCGAGACGGATGAGGCTGCGGAAACGGCATCGGTCGTTCCGGTAGAGGTAATGGAAGCGGTGCCGGACAGCATATCAAAAGAACTTACTTATATAGGTAAGGTCGCAGCAAACGACACGGTAAATGTAACCAGCAAGCTTTCGGGTCAGGCAAAGGAAGTTTATGTAAATGTAGGCGATTATGTAAAAAAAGGCCAGGTGCTGCTTCTTATCGACGATAAGGATATACGCGATCAGATAGCTACAAGCGAGGCACAGTTAAGGGTCGCAGATGCGGCGGTAAACAGCGCTCAATCAAGCCTTTCTATGGTAAGCGGCGGCGGCCAGACGGCTACACAGCGTGTAACGCTTGAATCGGCCGTAAAAAATGCGCAGATAAATGTTGACAACGCAAGGATAAGTATGGAAAATGCGCAGAATTCATATAATGATACCGAGAAAAAATATAACGACTACAAGACTATGCTTGCGGCGGGTGTTATTACACAAAAGGATTTTGATGCAATAGAACTTGGTTATACGCAGGCTAAAAATGCACTTGTACAGACACAAAATGCGTATAATTCAGCTTCCACAACACTTGAACAGGCACAATCAAGCCTTTCGCTTTTTAATGAAAAAACACTTGAAGACAGCGAAACAACGGCACGAAACGGTGTTGCAAGTGCAAAAGCAAGCAGAGATTCCGCGGCAACGGCGCTTGAAGTTTTAAAAAGCAAACTTAACGATATAAGAGTGGTAAGCCCGATCGACGGCGTTATTACACAGCGTAATATCGAACCCACCAATAATGTTTCGGGTACACCGTTTGTCGTTGCCGATACATCAAAGGTAACTGTAAACGTTGAGGTAAGCGAAAGAATTATTAATACAATAAACGTAGGTCAGAGCATAGATGTAAATATCAATGCCGTTTACGACAAGCCCATAACCGGCGTTATAAAGACGATAAATCCGGCGGCAGGCAATACAGGTTCGTTTACGGTCAAAATAGAGGTAAACAATGCCGACGGAAAGTTAAAACCGGGTATGATAGCACACGTTTCGTTTGTTGAAACAAGTTCGGACAATGTAATAGTAGTGCCCAGAAGTACCGTTATTGAAGACGGTGATGCTAAGTATGTATACGTTACGGACGGTAGGACAGCGAAAAAGAAAGATGTTGTAATGGGTGTTGACGACGGCGCTAATGTGGAGATCGGCGGTGTTGAGTTCGGCGAAAAGATAATTATATCGGGTCAGACTTACGTTACGGACGGAGGCCCTGTTACAATAATAACGGAAGATGAAGATGCGGCGGAAAAGTCTGCTGAAGATCAGACCGATGAGGAACCTGTACAAAATGAAAAATAAAATAGGGATCCTTGACCAAGGAAATGAAAACACACCTTACGGTCGGATTTTCGGATAGGAGGAAGAATATATGAATTTATCTACCTTATCGGTAAGGCGGCCTGTTACCACGATAATGTGCGTACTGGTAGCAATAAGTTTCGGCCTTATGTCTATGATGAGTTTAAGTATAGATATGATGCCGAATATGAATATTCCCATTGTGCTTGTTATGACCACATACGACGGCGCAAGTTCCGAAGAAATAAAAACACTTATTACGGAACCTATGGAAGAAGCCGTTGCAACGGTCAGCGGCCTTGATACGCTGCAGTCCACATCATCTGCGGGCAGCAGTATGATAATGGCACGTTTTGATTATTCCGTAAATGTTGATGTTGCCGCGCAGGATGTGCGCGAAAGGGTCGATATGAACAAGGCTAAGCTGCCCGATGATGTAAAAGACCCTATGATACTTAAAATCGATATCAATTCACTTGCGGGCAATATCATCATTACCGCAAGTTCCAATACAAAAAGTATCAACGAACTTAAAAACACTATTGAAGACCTTATCGTTCCGCGCATAGAGCGTCAGCCGGGTGTAGCATCGGTAAGTACGATAGGCGGTAACGACAAGATAATAGAAGTTGCTTTAAATCAGGAAAAAATGCGTGCCTACGGCATAACCGAAAGCACTGTTACGGGTATGCTTGTTTCCGAAAACATAAATACCCCCCTGGGCAGCGTATACAAGGGCGATAAAAACCTTACGCTGCGTATAAAAGGTGAGTTCCGTGATATCAACGAGATACAGGATGTACTTATCCCCACAAGTTCGGGAGGTACGATATTTTTAAGTGATATTGCTACCGTAAGAGAAAAATTTGACGAGAGCAGGGCTTATTCCTATACAGACGGAATGGAAAGTATCACGATGTCCATTTCAAAAACATCGACTGCAAACACTGTTGATGTTTCAAAGGCTGTATTTAAGGAAATGGATAAAATCAAGACCGAGATGCCCGATATCAACTTTGTTACGGTATCGGACCCCGCGGAATACATAAACCTTGCCTTAAAGAGTGTTGTTGACTCGCTTTGGCAGGGCGGTCTGTTCGCTATCATAGTACTTTTCCTCTTCCTGCGCGAGATACGTTCAACGCTGGTAGTTGCGGTATCGATGCCCGTTTCTATCATAACCACATTTGCGGTCATGCGCCTTATGCACGTCAACTTCAATATGATGAGTATGGGCGGTCTTACGCTTGGTATCGGTATGCTTGTGGATAACTCCATAGTTGTTATGGAGAGTATATATACAAAGCTGGAGGCGGGCAAAGACAGGATAACCGCAGCGATAGAGGGCGGCACCGAGGTCGTGAACTCGGTTCTTGCTTCCACGCTTACAACAGTTGCGGTTTTCCTGCCCATAACAATGGTTGAAGGCCAGGTTTCGGAGCTGTTCAACGATATGTGTCTTACTATCGTGTTCTCGCTTTTGTGTTCTCTGGTTGTATCGGTAACATTTGTTCCGATGGCGTGTTCGCTTTTACTTTCGCCCGAAAACGTACACGATGGAGGAAAGTCAAAATCAATTTTAAGTCTACCCCTCGATCTTGTCGGCAAACTGCTTGAGGGTCTTGAAAAAATATATGACAAACTTATTCATAAAGCACTTAATATGAAGAAAATGACGGTTGCTGTTGCGCTGTTGTTCGTAGTACTTACGGGTATAGTTGTTAAGGATATGAATGCGGAATTTATGGCAGCTACGGATGAAAGTGAGGTTTCTATCAGTGTTTCGCTGCCCAAGGGTTCCACTGTTGACAGAACGGAGGAAATATCCTGGAAAGTTATAGATGCCATAAGCGACGATCCCGATATTAAGCATATATCTATGAGT
>CAMNCZ010000144.1 GCA_946534775.1 uncultured Eubacteriaceae bacterium | reverse complement strand
CGGAGATGGAGGGATTTGAACCCTCGCGCCGCTTTCACGACCTACTCCCTTAGCAGGGGAGCCCCTTCAGCCACTTGGGTACATCTCCAAATGCCCTCTTACGAGGTTTATTAAGTTGGTGCTTTTTTTCAGCACTTGATTAGTATACAAGAAATAAAACAAAATGTCAACACTTTTTTTAAATTTTTTTACCAAAATTTTTAACAAATAATTTTATGAGCAAAATTATACTATATATAGTAGAAACATAAACTTTTTTCACTAAACAAAACCCAAAAGACCGTTTTGCGGTCGGTTAGAAACGCTTTTTCAAACAAAAAACCGCGTTTTCGTTAGTAATTTTTCATATATAATATATGTTTCCGTGTTTGTTAAAATTTATACATCTGCTTATATCTTATTTATCAGATCCTCAAAATACCGCGGCAGAGGGCTTTCAAACTGCATATATTCACCCGTGGCGGGATGTACAAAACCGAGTATTTTTGCGTGAAGCACCTGTCCCTTTAAATTGAAGGGACATTTTTTCGGGCCGTAGACCTCATCGCCAAGCAGCGGGTGGCCGATATACGCCAAATGCACCCTTATCTGATGTGTCCTGCCCGTTTCAAGGCGCAGTCTGACAAGAGTGTAGTTGCCTTTAAGTTTTTTCACCACCCAATAATGCGTGACCGCGTGACGCGAGGTTTTATCCTTGACCACCGCCATTTTTTTGCGTTCTTTCGGATGTCTGCCGATAGGCTGATCGACAGTGCCGCTTTCCTCGTTGAAACCGTTGTACACTATCGCCCAGTACTCCCTTGTCATACTGTGGTCGGCAAGCTGTTTTGAGAGCGAGAGATGCGCCCTGTCACTTTTTGCAACAACAAGTATACCGCTTGTGTCCTTATCTATGCGGTGGACTATACCCGGGCGCAAAACACCGTTTATACCCGACAGGTTGTCGCCGCAGTGGTACATAAGCGCGTTCACAAGCGTACCCGTATAATGCCCCGCCGCGGGATGCACCACCATATCCTGCGGTTTATTGATAACTATCAGATCGTCGTCCTCATATAAGATATCAAGCGGGATATTTTCGGGAAGTATCTCCGTTTCGACAGGTTCGGGAATATCCGCGGAAATTTCGTCACCTGCCGAAAGTTTATAATTTTTATTTATTTTTTTGCCGTTTACCGAAATACAACCGTTTTCTATATTTTTCTGCACGGCACTGCGGGATATATCCTCGTTTTCTTCACTTAAATATACATCTATACGCTTTCCCGCGTCCTCGTTTTCAACCACATAGATCATTTTTGTTTTTCCTTATCTGTTTTTACATCCATTAAAAGTATACAGCCCGCCAGCAAAAACGTGCCCAGTACAATAAGTATATCCGCCACATTAAAGACGGGAAAATCGTAGCCGAATACGATAAAATCCAGAAAATCGACTACATAACCGCGAAATACGCGATCGATAACATTCCCGACAGTACCGCCGACAAGCATAATAAGCGAAATACGCAGCGGCAGAGTGCGCGGTGTTTTTTCACATTTATAATAGTAGAAAGCCACTGCCGAAACCACAACAACGGCAAGGATAACGAAAAACCACCTTGCCCCCTGCATTGCGCCAAAGGCCGCGCCGCGATTTTCAACGTAAGTAAGGTTGAAAAAACCGTCTATAAGAACTTTTTGCTTTATCGGCGCAAGCGAATTCAACACAATATGTTTTGTGAGTTGGTCAAACGCCACAAGTATCACCACAATAATCACAGGTATCATTTTTTATCCCCCGCAATGTGCTCTATCGCCGCTTTTACCTTATCTTCGGGTGCATTTTTCTCGGTGTAGGCCCTGCCTATATCTTCCAATAAAACTATATTGAGTTTGCCGTTTTTGGTCTTTTTATCATAAAACATCTGCTTATAGATATCATCCGTACCGAAATTTTCCGCACGAATGGGAAGGTCGAAAAACTCAAGCAGTTTTTCCGCCTCTTCCATATCTTTTTGCGTTGTCTTTTCCATAGCTGCGCTAAGATGCAGAGCCGCCGCCATACCTATTGCAACGCACTCGCCGTGAAGCAGCTTAAATCCCGACATTTTTTCTATTGCGTGGCCGAAAGTGTGGCCAAAATTAAGTATTTCCCTGAGGCCGCTTTCCTTTTCATCTTGGTTTACGACATAAGCCTTTGCCTTGCAGCAGGAGTAAATGACGTGTTGGATCTTTTCGGGTTCAAGCGCCTTTATTGCGGGTGCATTTTCGTTAAAATAAGAAAGAAGTTCCTTATCCGATATATACGCGGTTTTTACGGCCTCCGCCATACCCGATGCGACCTGTTCTTTCGGCAAAGTGGAAAGAGTTTCGCTGTTGATGTAGACAAATGACGGCTGATAAAACGCACCCACCATATTTTTATTGCCCATAAAATCAACGCCCGTTTTACCGCCGACACTGCTGTCCACCTGCGCAAGGAGTGTTGTGGGTATTTGCACGAAAGGTATGCCGCGCATATATGTTGCCGCCGCAAAGCCCGTCATATCGCCCGTTACACCACCGCCCAGCGCAACAAGAACGGACTTTCTGTCAAGTTTTTCATCAATAAAATGTCTGTAAAAATCCGATATGGTGTCGAGGTTTTTGTTTTCTTCGCCCGCCTTAAAAACATAGTGCGATACATCCCATTCGCTTAAAAGCGATTTAACGGTTTCAAGGTACAGCGGCGCAACAAAGCTGTCGGTGATAATGCATAGTTTTCGTCCCTCAAAACCTGCTTTTTTAAAGCTTTCGGCAAGTTTGTCAAAGCCTTGTGTTATATAAATGGGATACTCCGCGGTCGGAGTTTTTATTTTTAATTCTTTCATATACGATCCGCTTCCTTTAATTATATTCTGTTGAAAAGCGTACACAAATATTTGAGATTTGCCGCAATTTCTTCCGTAAGTTTGCCTTTTTCAAACATAAACTGCCAGTTGCCGCCCGAAACGCCCGGTGTATTCATCCTTGTATCGGTGCCGTAGCCCAGTATATCCTGAACGGGGATAATACAATATTTCGCACTTGAAGATATCGCCATTCTTATCATATCCCAGACGATATTATCGCCCGAAACATTCAGCACACGGCGCACCATATCGCGCGTTTTTTCATCGCAGCTGAGGTACCAGCCAAGAGTTGTATCGTTATCGTGAGTACCCGTGTATACCACACAGTTATTGTTCTCAAAATTATGCGGGAAATAGGGATTATCGAAATTTCCGAAAGCAAACTGCAATATCTTCATACCCGGGAAACCGAGTTTATCGCGCAATTCAAGCACCTCGGGGTTAAGATCGCCAAGGTCCTCCGCAATTATCTCGATATCGCCGAGTTTATTTTTTATCTCGTCAAAAAGCGCAGTCTGCGGGCCTTTTTTCCATTTGCCTTCTCTTGCGGTCTCCGCGCCGAACGGTATCGACCAATAGCTTTCAAAAGCGCGGAAATGGTCTATTCTCACTATATCGAAAAGCAGGGAAACAGCCTCGACACGTCTTACCCACCAATCGTAACCCGTTTCGGCAAGTTTAGCCCAGTCGTAAAGCGGATTGCCCCAAAGCTGGCCGTCCTCGCTGAAATAATCGGGCGGAACACCTGCAACTTCTATAGGAAAGCCCTTTGCATTTATCCTGAAAATTTCGCGGTGCGCCCAGGTATCTGCGCTGTCTGCCGCAACAAATATCGGGATATCGCCGATTATCTCTATGCCGCTTTCGTTGGCGTATTTTTTGAGGTCTGCCCACTGTTTGAAAAACTCAAACTGGATAAATTTATAGAAATCGACCTCGTTTTTAAGCATTTTCTTATATTCGGCAAGCGCCTTTTCGTCACGGTCACGAAGAGCCTCGGGAAACGAGTTCCAACTTGCGCCGTAATAGCGGTCTTTTATCGCATTTTCGGACATATACTTTTTCAGACTTCTGCGATATGCCTTATATTCCTTTGAATCCACGGTCATTTTGCGCTGTTCTATAAAATAATTTTTAAGCGACATAAAAAGCGCATAATCATCCAGCCAATAGGCATTTTTGCGGCAGAACGCGCGATACGCCTTATCCTTTTTGTCAAAGTTTTCAAATGCCTTGCGGTAGAGACCGTATTTATATTCTATCACCTTGCCGTACTCTATCTTGCAGGGTTCAAAAAACGGAAGTTCCGCAATATCGTCTTCCGATAAAAGCTCGTCTTTAACAAGGATATCGGGGCTTATCATAAGCGGATTGCCCGCAAAAGTCGAAAAACTCTGATACGGCGAGTCACCGTAGCCCGTATGGCCAAACGGCAGTACCTGCCAGAGTTTCTGTCCCGCCTCGGCCAAAAAATCAACAAAAGCGTAGCTTTCAAGACCAAGATCGCCGATACCGTAATGACTCGGCAGGCTGATAGGATGCAAAAGTATACCACATTTTCTCATATAAAACACCACCTAAAATTTTTTTAAATTATCATTTATGTTACTAAGTACGACGGACTTCTGACGAAGTCCTATAACCTCTCCGTCACGGCAAGCCGTGCCACCTCTCCTGAAAGGAGAGGCTTTTCCG
>CAMNCZ010000143.1 GCA_946534775.1 uncultured Eubacteriaceae bacterium | reverse complement strand
AATAAAAAAGTCCCCTGCAAAGCAAGGGACGAAAATATCGCGGTACCACCCAAGTTCCCGTAAAATACGGACTCTCTTTGGAATATAACGGTTCCTGCCGCGGCCCCCTAATATATTCAAGGGTCGGACTCCAACGTGAAATTTCGGTTTATGCAGTTGACTTCGGGTGCTTGCAGCCGATGACACCGTCTCTCTGAAAGTGTGCATAACCTACTTTGCGTTTTCTCGGTCTTTAAAACGATATGTTTTTTCAAAAATTAAATATAGTATATCAATTTGTGCGGGGATTGTCAAGCATTAATTTCCCAATCGCCCAATATATTTTCGGGAGTATACGCCTTTGTTTCCGCATCGGAAAGCAGTTTTGACCAAGCGGGTACGTCAAAGCCCGCATCAAAGCTGTTCTGGGCATACAGAGAGGGGTCGTGCTGTATTGTCTTGCCCCATTTACTCCATATATCTTTGCTTAAAACATCGCTTGCTTTTGTGTTGATAAAAACGGTCTTTGCGCCCTCTGTCCAAGGTCTGCCAAGGTATACCGTGCCGCTGTCCGCATCGCCGTCTATGCTGCAATCAAAAAACACAAGCCCGTGTTTAAGGTTTGCGGGGGTGCAGGCTGCCGTAACGTAGCAGTTGTAGCCGACGGGGCGGTGTTTGCAGAAAATATCGCAGTTTTTGAACACTGCGCAGGCGCCGCCGAAGATAAAGTCCACATCGCCCTCGATATAGCAGTTTTCAAAATAACTTCTTACATAGATATCGGGGTCTGCAAGCGCCTCTTTAAAGCAGGGCCAAAGCATAAGTGTGTCTTGCCTTGCAATAAGGCGGCAGTTTTTTACAACGGTCTTATCCGCCATAACATTAAGCGCAACAGCCTGGCCGACTATCTTGCCGTAGCCTGCGCTGTTTTGTATGGTAAGGTTTTCAATGCGCGTGTTTACGGCGTTTTGGCGCACTTCAACACTTGCGGTTTCAAATGTGTCCATAAATTCGCCGTTTTCCTTTTTGCGCAATGCGCAGTCGTTGTATACTATTACTGTGTTTTCGCGGTCCTCACCCGTTAAAACCACATCGGGCTTGTCAATAATGACCTTTTCAAAATAAAAACCGTTTTTTATGAATATCTCGGCTTTGCCGTCAACGCTGTCAACAGCCGCCCGGATCGTATCAAAATCCCCTGTGTTGTCTTTTCCGACCGTAATTTTTTTATACATATTATCTCCTTATGAAAAAATTTCTCTTCTCACAAATGCGGGTCTCCCCAAAAATAATTATACTGTATAATTCATAATAATACAAGTTATAATTTGTAAAAATTTATTGTTTTTGATTGAATATGTACAGATGATTTGATATAATTAAATAAAATAGACGGAAATTTTGGCGGGAGGTGTGCAAAATGTATTTAAAACAGCCAAAAAAGATGCTTATTGTCAATATACTGGATATCCTGCGCAAGTATTCGGATGCCGAGCATCGGTTAAGTCAGGCGGATATAGCCGCAAAGTTAAAGAACGAATATGATATGGAAACAAACCGCAAGACGATAAAGCCAAATATTATGAACCTTATCGACTTTGGTTACGATATTGAATATACCGAGAACGTGCGCGCAAACGGCAGTGTGGTATATACGGATTTTTACCTGAACAGGGAGTTTACCGACGAGGAGCTGCGCATACTTATCGACAGCCTGCTTTTTTCAAAGTACATACCCTATAACCGCTGCAAAAAGCTGGTGCAGAAGATAGAGGAGCTTTCAAGCGTGCATTTTAAGTACAAGGTGCGCCATATAACAAGTATCCCCGAAAAATACCCGAAAAACAATCAGATATTTTTCAATATATCGATAATCGACGAGGCTATTGAAAAAAAGCGCAAAATACAATTCAAATATCTGGATTTTGGTGTTGATAAAAAGCTTAAAACGCGAAAACTGGCAGACGGCAGCGATAAGATATACTGCGTAAGCCCGTATCAGATGGCGGCCACAAACAGCCGCTACTATCTTATCTGCTACAACGAGGCCCACAAGGATATATCGTATTTTCGCGTTGACAGGATAAAGGATATCTCACTTACGGACGAAAAGGCATATCCGATAAAGAGGGTATATGGCTGTGAGAACGGGCTTGACCTGCCGAAACACATGGCAGAGCATATATATATGTTTTCGGGCGAGAGCGATACGGTCATTTTCCGCGCGGATAAACGCATAATAACGGATATAATCGACTGGTTCGGCACGGATGTGGTCTTTATGAATGACAGCGAAAACGAGATAGATGTAAGAGTGAATGTGAATTTATCGGCTATGCACTACTGGGCTATGCAGTATGCAAACTATGTGAAAATACTCAGCCCGCAAAGTCTGGTCGATACTATAAAAAACGACCTGCGCGGAGCGCTTGAAAAATACGATAAGAGGTGATTTTATGGCGGTATTTATACCCGAGGAGCCTTACGAAGGCACTAAAAGCGAGGCAGAGGCAGAATTTTTTTACAGACTTAAAAGAGAGCTTGACTTGGAGGACGCTTATGTCTTTCATTCGGTCAAACTGCCCGCGCACTCAAAAAAAATATTCGGTGAGGCCGATTTTATTATCGTATGCCGAAAAGGTGTCGTATGCCTGGAGGTGAAGGGCGGCAGTGTGTCGTACAAAAACGGTATATGGGAGTATGCAGACAGGTACGGCAATATAAAGGATCAGCATAAAAACCCATTTAAACAGGCTGATGACAATATAATCGAGCTGCGCAATGTAATAAAGGATACTTACGGCATTGACGGGCCGCATATTTTTGCCCACGGCGTAGTTTTTCCCGATATACATTTTGAAATATCCACCGTGGAGTATGACCCGAGGTTGGTCTGCGACCTGGGAACAGACGACATCAACGCTTATATAAACGGCCTGTTTGAGTTTGAGCGCGGGAAAAAGCCGTTTACACGCGATCTGCGTGACAAGGAACTCAGCGATACAGTGAGAAGTTTAAGGCGCGATTTCACTTTTGTCGAAACTCTGTCCACAAGGCTTGAAAAGTCGGAAAAACGTATTATCCGCCTTACAAATGAGCAGGCGAAAAAGCTGGAGGAATTAAGCGAAAACGAGCATATCGCCATAAAGGGCGGCGCGGGTACGGGAAAGACCGTGCTTGCCGAGGAATATGCCAAAAAGGCGGCGAAAGAGGGAAAGAAAGTCTATTTTATAGCCTATAATAAAAACCTTGTGCGCAGTGTAAAACAGCACCTTGCGGAATATAAAAACATAGAGATATTCAATATACACGCATTTTTCGACAAAAAAATACTTGCTTTTGACAAGGAAAAGGCGGCGGAACTGAAAGGTAAATATTACGACACCTATTGGCCCGAGCAGTGCAGCGACATACTTTCGCTTAAAACGGCGGAGGAATTGGAAGAAATGGCGGCGGATGTGCTGATAATCGACGAAGCGCAGGATATACTCAACACCAATTACATACTTGTAATGGATATGATGCTTAAAGGCGGCTTTTCAAAGGGCAGATGGGCGATATTTTACGATGCCCGACAAAACATATACAACAAGCGTTTTGAAGAAGGAATGTCGCTTATGCGCGGCTACGGCGCGGCGTTTTTAACACTTGGCACCAACTGCCGCAATACAAAAAACATCGCCTCATACAATTCCGCCGTTACCGATACGGAATTGCTTGAATTAAACGACAATTCGGCGGGCGACGAGATAGAGTTTTTGGGATATTCCGATATAAGCGGGCTTAAAAAGCATATCGACAGCATTATCACACTTTGGAACAAAGAGGGTGTGGATAAATCAAATGTTGTTTTTCTTTCGCCCGTTGTGCCGGATAAAAGCGATTTAAGCAAGATAACGGGCGGCAAGTTGGAGCTGAATATTTTAAATGATAGCTATGTACCCCAAAAAAATGTGCCCGTATATTCGACCATACACGCTTTCAAGGGACTTGACTCGCCGATAGCAGTGCTTGTCGATGCGGACAAGATATACCCGAAACAGTATAAAAACCTGCTGTATACAGCTATTTCACGGGCAAAGTCCAAACTTTACATTATTGCCGAAAACGAAACGCTTGAAAAATTGAAAAGAGGGTGAATATATGAATTTGTGTGATTTTTTCAGTGAAATGCCGTGCGAAAAGCGTGTGCTTATCACGAACGATGCCAAAAATGCATACAGACTTGTTAAAAAATACAACGTGGGCGGCGGTGTGCGTTTCAATACCGAGATAAAAAGTATTTCGGAACTTGCGCGCGAATATGCAGCCGCAAAGCTTGCGAAAGAAAACAAGATAATGCCCGTAGAAGTGCTTGAGGGCAAGGCTTGTGTATTTATTATGCATAATATACTTGAAAATAGACGCCCCGAATTTTTGCCAAAGGAATGTATGGGTACGGGAACTTCCGAGGAAGTACTCAATGCCGTAAACAAGATACGTTCGGGCAGCCCGACCGAGGAATATTATTCGGGCGGCGACAAAAAGGCGGAGCAGCTTAAAACGCTTATACAGGATTACGAGCAGGCGCTTGGCGATATGTACGATGATATCTCGCTTGTGAA
>CAMNCZ010000142.1 GCA_946534775.1 uncultured Eubacteriaceae bacterium | reverse complement strand
AAAAAACATTCAGATGTTTACAACATTGTGCTTACTGTTTGATTATATCATATACAAAATATTTCGTCAATCGCAACAAAGGACATAAAAAAACGACCGCGTTTATTTCGCGGCCGTTTATGCGCCTGCAAGCGTAAACTCAAAAGGTGCGTTTCCCGCATAACTTACCACATACCAACCTTCTTCCGCCGATACGGGATAAAGCTGCAAATTGTTGTAAGGAAACTTATTTTTGTCAAAATCTTTTGCATTGAATAGTTTTGCACCTTTGTATCCTTTGTCCAAAATATCCTTTATTTCGTTGTAAGTATGCTTGGATATAAATACCGAAACCGTAAGCAGCTCCGTATTATTACCCGTACCCGATACATTGCCCGCAAAATATGCATCATCAATTATAACATCAACATCATCAATATTATCCGCTATATATCTGTTGATAGATGCCATCTGCTGTTTTGCAGCCTCGTTGTTCGCCTTTTCGGCATTTCTGTTATATAAATATAAAAGGCTTGCCGCAAAGATAACGCAAAAAACTAAGGCAATAAAAAGCTTTTTGGTCATATAATATTTCTCCAAGTAAAAATTTACATTTTTTCAATATCATCTACGGTAAAATATACAGCTATTGCCGCCAACTCTTCGTTTGTCATTTTTCCCGTAGCCTTAACAGCCGCAAGCATTTCTCTTTCTTTATTTTTCTTGCCTTGTTCAATGCCCTGTTCAATTCCTTGCTCGATACCCTGTTCAATACCCTGCTCAATGCCCTGTTTTACACCTTGTTTTACACCTTGCTCTATAAACTTATCCAGTACATCACACATAGTCAAGCCCTCCTCTCTGTGCTCGTAAAAATATGTATCGGCAAATCTGTCATCGTTCGTAAGTACGTTCATCAACAACAATAACTCCCAGGTATGTTTTGTTTTTTCGTTCATTGGCTTATAAGTTCCTGTCTCTCGCTGCTGAACAAAGAAATCCGCCACATATTTAAAATCGCTTTTAAACATATTTACACATTCCCTTGATAAATATGCCACATCTACAACATTAAGCTTAAAATTATTTATAAACGGCAGCAATCTTTCGTCAATATCCAGACAAGAATACAAGTCGTTATAGTTTTTCCATCGTTTCTCGGAAAAATTCAATACTATAGTAACAACAGGATATCTGTGCGTTTTTCCGTCTGCAAGCATATATCTGTAAGACGCTCCGTCATAGCCCATAACCCTGAAAACCATATCTTTATCTATATCCGGTTGGTTTTCAAGGCCAAACAAAGAAAATACAACATTGTTTTTCTTCCAATATTTTGATACATCCCTTATTTGAGAACGTACCTTTTGTTCATTGGCATAATACGAACTTGTTTCGGAATCTTCCAACTGATCTTCGCTTACAACATCTTCGCCGCCAAATACTATCACATTAATTATATCCGAAAAAACATCATTAAAGCTTTCCAATCTTTTTTCGACAAGGTCTTTTTCTCCCATAAATACTCCTTATAGTCGGATAAATTTCTGTCTCTGATATAATTATACACCTTAACTGTTTATTTTTCAATATAAAAATGGGGCAAAAAAAAACGACCGCGTTTATTTCGCGGCCGTTTTGGGGGAATAATTTTTTTAGCTTAATCCTTTGATAGCACTGTCAAAGTTTGTGCTGTCGGGGAATTTATTTGCATAAACCGTCTTAACAATGCTGTCTCTTACGCTGTAGAAACTCTTTGTAGCGGTCGATGTGCTGCTTGGCTTGTTAAGTGTCTGGCTCTGCTTGGACTGGTCTGCCTTTATTGCGCCCCAGCTCCAGTTGTTTGACCAGCTTGCAAATACATAAGGAAGCTGATAGTTGATATTGTTGTTGAAGGATGCGCAGTTTGTGATATAGCCTGTGCAGCCTTCACTGTTGTTGTTGTCAAAGCCTTTTGATTTGTGGTCGAAAGCTACGCAGTAATCTGCCGTTCTCTTAACGCTTGTGCTCTGTGCGGTCGTCTTTGAACCGAACTTGAAGCCGTTGCCGTTCATTTCGCTTTCTGCCTTTGAATACCAGGTAGATGCGGAAACACCGTTTATCTTAGCGCTTGAGATCTTCACCGTACCCTTGTTATAGTTGCTCTTAAAGCTTGAATCCGATGCCATAAGCTGCTGGATAGTCCACATATTTTCATCAAGCGATGCACCGTTTGCAAGGTCGTAAGCGCCCGTGAATACATCGGGGTTGCCGTTGTTCCAGCAAGCCGAATGTTTGTAAGTTACCGTAGCGGAGTTGTCGCCCTCTTTATCGTAGGAATCCCAGCCGTCATCACTGTTGTCCCACGCGAAGCAGTATTCAAATACCGTATTTGTTGCGCCCAGTTTAGGTGCAAAACCGTCGGCGTTTGCGCCGTAAGTTGCTACGTCGCAGTTTCTGTATGCATAGCAGTATTTCAGGCTGTTGCTGTCTGCGCTGTCGGAAAGCTGAATACCCGAGTCGTTGTTGTAGCGTGCGATAATGTGGTCAAGTGTGTTCTTTGCACCCGATACCCAAATACCGTTGTCGCCCGAATTTTCAATGATAAGGTATTTCATATACTGGTTTGAACCGCTGATAGTGAAGCCTCTTGCGGTTGAACCGTTGTCACGCGCTTTTTTGAAGTTGATGCGCGGATATGTGCCGTCGGACTGCTTAACACCTACGATACCGCCCGACTTGCTGCCTGAAAGCTTGATAGTTGAAGTTGAGCTGATATTGATTTCGGGGGTGTTGATATAAATTGTGCCGCCGCTGCTGTTAAGTGTTTTGATAGCTGCCGTCAGCTGTGATTCGCTGTCGCTTGTAATGGTTGCGATGCCGCCCGATACCGTGGTTGAGCTTGAACTGCTTGAAGAACTCGAGCTGCTTGAAGAACTTGAACTGCTTGAAGAACTCGAAGAACTTGAACTCGAAGAACTGCTGCTGTTTGAAGTAGACTCAAACTTAAACTGCTGGCAGGCAAGGCCGTTGTATGTCCAAAGGTTGATATTGCCGCCGTTTGCCGTTGACCAACCGTATACGTCAAGCGCCTTTGTATCGCCGCTGGATTTGGAAAGCAGCGCATAAACACCGCTTGAAATTTCTTTTACCTTAAAGGTCTGCGGGTCAAGGCCGTTTGCGGCATAGATCTGTACATTTGCACCGTCTGCGTTTTCACCGTTTGCAACATCCATCATTCTGCCGCCCGACATACCGCTTTTAAGTGTGATATAGTTGTTGCCGAGGTTTGTTACATACCATTTCTGGCAGGCATTTCCGTTGCCCTCGTACTGCTGTACGTTTGCGCCGTTGCTGTCGTTTGCGTTTACTACCTCAACATATTTCTGGCTGTTGATATTTTTAATGTAGTACCAACCGTCGCTTATCAGCGCAGCTTCCGTAGTTGTGCTTGTCGAAGATGACGAGCTTGAAGACGATGAGGACGAATCCTTGGTATCTACCTGAATTTTATAAATATTGATGCCGCTGTCTGCGGAGTAAATAAATACGGTACCCGTATAGTTGATAGTTGTAGATGCAAGTGCGGCTGTTGTGCCTGCCGTTAAAGTTGCAAGCTGATTGCCGCTGCCGTCTGCGATAACAAGTTTTCTTGAAGAAGAACCCGTTGACCTTGCAGTTACCTTTATAGTAGAAGAACCGCTGTTTTCAAACGAGACCGATCTGTAAGAAGGAGCGCCCGAACCGCCAAGCGCCAACGCATACTTAAATGTTGTGGAATCTACCGTTACATTATCGGACTTTACTTCCATAGTTTTGCTTTCGGTAGCGTGGAATCTCAGGCCGTCAACCGTAAACGCCTTTGAGATAGTGCCAAGGCTTTTAAAGCTTGAATTGCCGAAGTTCCAGCTTGTAGATGCGGCCTCCGCCACAACCGCTGTCGGAAGCGAAACATTTACATTACCCGGTACCAAACCGCTTGCTGCGATCATCATTACGCCGAGAGCCAGTGACAACGGTCTTTTAAATTTTTTCATTTTAGAGATCCTCCTCTTTGATTAATAATATATTTACTCCGTTTCTGTTTGTGAAAATCAAACATTGGAATCAATTTATCATAAAACATTTTCTTTGTAAATACACAAAAACAGCTAAATTAAGATAACGAAATTTATGCAAAATTCTCAAAACATTGTTACATCTTGTACAAATTAACCAAAATACAACATTGATAACCTATTATCAATACCCGCCAATCACGCTTTTTCCGCAGGTTCGGTAATAAGATTACTTATTCGTTGTTTTCCCGAAAAAACAAAAAAATTACCCAAGTTTATTAAAATTTGATTAGAATGTCTTAATTATGACCATTGTAAACAATTTTTGAATAAATTAAAATCGGATTAGAAAATGATTAGAGTATAATTAAACAATAAATTTGCAGATACACCTTTAACTTAAATTCTATTATCAAGGCATTGTTTTTTATTATAGTTTAAGATATTTAAAAAAGTCATCAATTTGTAAAATTGCAAATTGTCGAATCCTATTGACGATAGGGCGGGGATGTGATAAAATCATTTCAAGAGAAAATATATAGGGAAACACTGATTAATTCAAAAAGGAAAAATAAAATTTAGCTTTA
>CAMNCZ010000141.1 GCA_946534775.1 uncultured Eubacteriaceae bacterium | reverse complement strand
ATTTGAAAGTGTTGTTTTTCCAAGCCCGGGGGGGCCGTATAAAAGGACGTGATCAAGACAGTCGCCGCGCTGTTTTGCAGCCTGTATGTAAATACGCATTTTTTCCTGTACATCGTCCTGACCGATATAGCTGTCAAGGTTTTGCGGCCTTAAAAGCGGCTCCGCCTCGGCATCTTCGGCACGAAACGATGTGGTTATTATTCTTTTGTTATCCATTATTTTAACCTATAACTTTTAATGCTTTGCTGATAAGTTCGGCAGAAGTGAGGGTATCGTCCATAACGGCGGATACAGCCTTCTGTACTTCGGGCTTTGCAAAACCAAGGGTGAGCAGGGCCTCTATTGCCTCTGCCGCCGCAGAGTTGTCGCTTGTCGGCATAACGGCGCTTGTTACGGTTGCACCTGCCGCATCCTCGGTTTTGGTTTTATCTTTCAGATCGAGTATGATCTGCTGCGCTGTCTTTTTACCGATACCCGGGCCGCTTGAAAGTGTTTTTGCATCATCGGTGATTATGGCAAGCGCTATCTGCGCAGGCGTAAGTGATGCAAGAAGTGCGGTCGCACCTTTCGGGCCTACGCCTTTAACGGTTATAAGCCTGTTGAACATATTAAGTTCTTCCATTGTGAGAAAGCCGAAAAGCGAAAGAGAGTCTTCTTTTACGTTCATATAAGTGTATAATTTCGCTTTGCTGCCGGAGGCGGGAAGTTGGCTTATCGTGCCGGCAGAAGCCATTACACGGAAACCTATGCCGCCTGTTTCTATTATTACAAAATCCTGTCCTTTAAATGTTATTGTGCCGTTTAAATAACTTATCATACTGTAGTCTCCGCCTCGCTTACCTCGGGTTCGACTATCACGGTGTCGGGCTCGGCGGCTTTCTCCGTAACGGGCTCAACGGTGTTTTCGCTGGTCGCTTCGGCAGGTGTTTCTATAATTTGTTCGCTTACCGCTTCGGTTTCATCCTCCGTATCGGAAGCGGCGGGAGATGAAGACTCCGCAGTTTTGGTGATATAAACGTAAACTTTTGTTTCGCCGCGTATCTCAAGGCCATTGGGGAGTGATACGTTAAGCGGTACCTCGGCTGCACCTTCGCCGCAGTCGGTAAGATCGACACTTGCCTTAAATGATGAATTTGTGATGTTTGAAAGCGCATCCTGTTCGCCGAATACCGTAAATACCACCTGACTTGGCATAAGCGCCTTTAATCCGCTTGAAAGACCCGTTACGCTGATATCTTCCGCGTTAAGTGTGATGTTTTTGCCGTCTTTGCCCGCAAGCTCAATAGTTACCGTAATAACACGCGGTGATGACGGCTTTGCGGAAATACGCGGATCGTTTATAAACTGCGATACTTCGTAAGTTCTGATATCCGAACCGACAAGTTTGTCAAGTTCTATCGCGGTAAGTTTGATAGGCTGAAGACCGTCAAGGACCTCCTTGTCACCCGTAAGTTCCAATGACTTGGGCGACCAGTCAATACCTTTTAAAATAAGCTCGCTGTTAAGTGTGCCCGTAGTTTCGGGCTTCATTATTTCGATAGTTCTTGTATAGGCAACTTTTACCCTGGCCGTTATATCGGTGGGTTCAACTATAAAGTTTGAAAGTGCCTCGCCGTTTGTGTTATAGACGATAGGTTTGAGTTCGGCTGTAAAATCATCTTTTTGATCCTTTTTAAGCGGAATTTCGGCTATAACATTGCCAAGTTTTTTAAACTCGCTTTCGGGACCGAATACAGTCACATTTTCAGCGCTTATCTGGTCTATGGAAGCGGTATAACCGTCTTCGAGACTGCCCGTAAAGTTGGTTGTGAGTTTAACTTCTTTTTCCTGTACTTTGTCAAATACAACGCTTACATTTGTGGGTGAAAGGCTTGCGACTTCGTAAGTGTAAAGAAAACCGTTTTCAATTTTGGGGTTTATATCAAGCACAAGGCTTTGCGGTGTGCTGACTATTCTTGATGTATCAAACTGCGAAAAGTCGATGGTAGCCTGTACGGCGCCGTTGTCGTTTTGTCTGGGCAGATTGTCAAGCGCGGTCCTTGTGGCACGCACCCTTACCTCGACCCTTGTATTTACCAGTTCATCGGTGTTTAAAACGGCATAACCGTTGGACGTAAGTACATTTTCGTTTACAAGCGTTATGGGGACGGAAAAACTTTTTGTCTCCGCAGGATTAAGTGTATTCATAACAAAAAACCAAAGCACTATGGCAAGTATTATACTGCCTATTTTCCAGCCCGCGTTTTTTGAAAAAAATGATTTTATATATTCCAATGCTTTCATTTTTTCTTTCCCTTTCCTTTTCCTTTGCCTTTAAAAAATATGGTATTTAAATTTTTGCCCTCAACAAGGCCGCTTAATATATCCGAAAGTTCTCTCTCGGAGATACCTTCCTTTAGTCTGCCTTCTATCGCAATGGAGATGGCGCCCGTTTCCTCGGAAACGATGATTATATACGCATCCGACTGCTCGCTTGCACCGACTGCTGCGCGGTGCCTTGTGCCCAGCTCCTTTTTGATATCCGTTTGTGTAACGGGCAAAATACAGCAGGCAGCGGCGATACGGTTGTTTTGTATTACAACTGCGCCGTCGTGCAGAGGGGTCTTATCGACAAATATGTTTACAAGAAGCTGCGTTGATATAACACTGTCGATCTTAATACCTGTTTTTATAAAGTCGCCTGCGGGAACGTTGCGCTCTATTATTATAAGTGCGCCCGTTCTTTCTCTTGACATTTTTGAACAGGCTTCAACTATGCTGTTTATTGATGCATAATTAAGCCTGGTGTTGTTTTCCACATTAAGAACATCGGCTATTCCGGAAAGCATACCCGACCAACCGCCTGTGCCCAATTGCTCCAAAGCCTTGCGAAGCTCCGGCTGAAACAGAATGACAAGCGCGATAACGCCTACGGAAAATGTACGTTCTATTATCCAGGTAAGTGTGTAAAAATGAAATTTGTATGCCATAAGGCTTATTGCCAAAATAATGGCAAGGCCGCGGAAAAGCGACCAGGCGCGGGTGTTTTTTATCCATATTAAAATTACATATAAAATTATGGCAACAAGCGCTATATCTATAATATCCGAAATACGAACCGAAGGTATGCTTAAATTGGTCAGATCAAGACCATTTACAATGCCTTCCCATATATTTCTGTTCAAAGTATCACCTGCTTTAAAAATTTCGATATATAATAGATTATACCACATTTTTTTTACCGACTCAATAAGTAAAACGAATTTTTTTATTAAAATAAACGAATTTTTTTATTAAAATTTGAAAATACATTAAGCTGCGTAAACGGGAAAAATAACGCAGCATCAAAAATTTTGTTTTTGCTTGATTTTTTGTGCGGTGTATAGTAAAATTAACGTATATTTTATTATACAAAACGGGAGATATATTATGAAAAAGACAAGGATATTGATGTGTATGTGTGCGGCACTTGCGTTTGCGGGCTGCAGTGCGATGGGGAAAGGTAATGCTGCAAATTTGCAGGAGGAGAAAATAGTTGCTTCCGAATCGATGTTTGATCTTTACAGAGTAGGGTTTGACAGCGAGGAACTGTCGGAAACGGAAAGTCACGTTCGGGAACTTAAAAACGGAGTCGTAAGGCAAAAATGGTCGGATAACGGCTATACTTATGAGGGATACCGCCATAACAACAAACCATACGGCAAAGCACGCATCACCACACCAAACGGGGACGTTTTTGAAGGTTTTACCGAAAACGGCGAGTGGCAGTGCGGGTCGCTGATATATGCCGACGGAAGCGTTTACGAGGGTTCTTTTGAAAATGAGGAGAAAAACGGTTTCGGCGAATATCTTGATACATCGGGTAATGTGTATAAAGGTGTTTTTATCGATGGCAAGCTGAACGGCCTGGGCAAGATAATGCAAAATGACGGCACGGTATGGTGCGGTATGCTTAAAGACGGACAGAAAAACGGCGAGGGCATAAATATAACGGATAATCAGGTTTATCTTGGTAATTGGGAAAATAACGAACAGATAGGCAAACTTAAAAAGTGCAAAAAGGATGCGCCGGAAGTGAAAGTGTATATGGAGTGTGCAACACCGCAGGAGTGGGACAGCTACACGGGATATAAAACAGAGGGCGAACCGTTTGGCGTATGTACTTTTACGGGCGAAGCGGGTGATGTGTATAAAGGCGAGTTTTTAAACGGAAAGTATGACGGACTCGGCAATTATACTGTGGATAATTATGAAATGACGGGGTGTTACAGAAACGGTGACAGTCACGGCGCATTTGAAATAGAATATTCCGATAACAGCATTTATGAGGGCGGAATGTACAACAAATACGAAGGTTTCGGTGTGATGAAATATCCACAAACATCGGAGTTTGAATATTTTTACGGAATGTGGCACGACGGAAAAAAAGAAGGCGAGGGCGTACTTATCTGCCGCAACGGAGATATTTACGAAGGAAGCTGGAAAGATGACAAGCGCGAGGGAGAGTTTGCCGTGTATCAGGCAGGAAGCGAAGAAGGCCGAAAAGTTACATTCAAAAATGACGAATTAGCCGAATAATTTATGAAAAAGGGGCTGTCGCATTAAGAATATGATAATATTCAATGGTTCAGTCCCTTAT
>CAMNCZ010000140.1 GCA_946534775.1 uncultured Eubacteriaceae bacterium | reverse complement strand
CCTATTTCAACATTGTTTATACCCTTTTGTGCAAAACGTTTCTGTATCTCGCCCGCCATACCGTCTGTATAGCCGCCGTTAAGCACCTTTATTTTCTTATCATCGCTCTTTTCCACGGTCTCGTCTACTTTTGCCTTTGCAAGCTCTGCGGTTATCTCGCTGAGAGGCCTGTCAAAGGTATTGTAAACCATAGCCGCAGCTGCGGTCTCGTCTACCTTGTAACCCGAAATGCCGTAAATATACGCAGGTTCTCCGGGTAAAGTCTCCGTGACCACATCACTCATATTTATGCTTTTAAGCACTGTCGCATAGCGCGCCATATCATTAATGCTGGCATCGGTATCGACATACTTATTAAACACATTCAAATACGAGAATATATTTTTAAATACGGTGTCGCTGTTTAGCGCTTTTTCCATAAGCACCTTCACAAACGCCTGCTGAACCGCGATACGCTCTATATCGCCGCCCGCATATCCGTTGCCGTAGTTGTCCTTGCGATAACGCACAAACTGCTGTGCCTTGTCACCGTCAAGCACCTCAACACCTTTTTTAAGATTGATATGCAAATTTTGCGCCGGGTCGTCATATACCATATCCATAGGTACATCAAATTCTACACCGCCGATAGAGTCCACTATCTCGTTAAAACCTTCAAAATTTACACATACGCAGTAATCGGGCTTTACACCGAAAAGACGTCCTATCTCCTCAACAAGGAAGTTTTTGCCGTTTTCCTTGCCGCCGTAATGATAGACCGCATTTATCTTCATCTGCTTTTTACCCGGTTCGGGAAATTCCGCGCGCATTTTCGCAAACATCTCGTCCGACACCTCAATTATGGTATCTCGCGGTATCGACATCATTGTAAGGCGCTTGTTTACATTATCATAGTTTGCAAGCACGATGGAGTCGGTACGGGGATAGAGATATTCGCCCGTATTGTCGTCATATTCGTCGTCAATTACCATCAAAAGTACAATAGTACGGTCGGGCACCTTGCCTACCACAACTTCTTTTGTTTTTTCGGCAACGGCATTAAACACATTTCCCGGTGTAGGCGGAGTTTCGGGATCGCCGCCGCCAAAATATGTAATACCCAGAAATGCAAGCACCATTACCGCATATATGCCCAAAATAGTACAAAGTATGGTGAAAAACTTTCTTTTTAAAGACATTTTCTTTTTAGGACTTTTCTTAGAATTTTTCATAGAATTATTTTTAGAATTTTTCATAGAATTTTTCATAGATTCATCCTTTGATTCATCCTTTGCCGCATCGGACTGCGCGATCTTCTCCGCAGTTTCGCTTGGCTGCGCATTTTCTTCCGCAGCCTCTGTTTCTTCGGCCTCTTCTTCGCTGTAGACCTCTTCTTCCGCCGTTTCTTCAACGGGCTGTTCCTCATCAAAATCGGCGGGGTAATCCGTCTGTTTGCCCTTGGCTTTTACGTTTTCCGCCTTTTCCTCTTCAAAATCGCCCTCGTATTTATCGGCAAAATCTTCGGCCTTTGCTTCGCGCTTTTTACGCGTACTTTTAACTTTTATGGTGTCTTCTTCAAAATCTGCTTTATAGGTGTCTTCGGTGCTTATGCCAAGCCGTTTGTTCTTTGCCCTTTTTCTGGCACGGCGGCTTTCTTCCAGGCTTGTTTCAAGGTCTGTTTCATACACCGAAAAATCATCGTTTTCATCATATTCACTGCCCATAATTTACCTCTCACTTATTAGGCTTAAAACTGCTTTTAAGCGATACTATGCGGTCAAACACGGGTTTTTCCTTTGTATGGTGTTTGCTGTCTGCAATAAAGTATCCGTTTCTGATAAACTGGAAGCGATCGTTTTTCTCTGCTTTGCCGAGTTCTTCCTCTATATATGCCTCGCAAACCTTGATAGAATCGGGATTTAATACCAATTCACCCTCTTCGTTTGGCAAAACAAGGCTTTCATAAAGATTTACCGTTGCTTTTAACGCCGTTTTGCAGTCCACCCAATGTATGGTGCCTTTCACCTTGCGCTCGGTAAAGTTAAGGCCGCTTTTTGTTGCGGGGTCGTAGGTTGCGTGTACGGCGACGACATTACCGTTTTCATCTTTATCGCAGCCCGTACAGGTGACAAAATACGCACCTTTCAGACGCACTTCCATACCGGGTGTAAGGCGGAAATATTTTTTAGGCGGCACTTCCTCAAAGTCGCTGCGTTCTATCCACAATTCTCTCGAAAATGATACCTGTCTTTTGCCGAGAGCCTCGTTTTCGGGATGATTTTCAATTTCAAGCATTTCACTTTGACCCTCGGGATAATTGTCAATTATCAGTTTTATAGGGTCAAGCACTGCCATAACTACCTTTGCCTTAGGCTTCAGATCCTCGCGTATGCAGTATTCAAGCTGCGCTTGGTCTACTACGGCATTGGCCTTGGAAACGCCTATCATATCGCAGAAAGCGCGTATAGACTCGGGTGTATACCCGCGGCGGCGAATACCCGAAAGAGTGATAAGACGCGGGTCATCCCATCCGTCTACCTGATTTGTTTCAACAAGATTTCTGAGGAAACGTTTGCCCATTATGGTATTTGTAAGATTAAGCTTTGCAAACTCTATCTGTCGCGGCTTTACCTCAAAATCCAGTTCGTTTACTACCCAGTCGTAAAGTGGGCGATGGTCCTCAAACTCCATAGTACAAATAGAATGTGTTATGCCTTCTATCGCATCCTCCACGGGATGTGCGTAGTCATACATAGGATAAATACACCATTTATCGCCCGTTGCGTGGTGCGATATATGCGCTATACGGTAAATAACGGGATCACGCATATTGATATTTGGCGATGCCATATCTATCTTTGCACGAAGTGTCTTTTCGCCGTCGGCAAATTCGCCGTTTTTCATACGTTCAAAAAGATCGAGATTTTCTTCCACACTTCTGTTGCGATAAGGGCTTTCCTTACCGGGAGTTCTGAGATCGCCGCGTGCTTCGCGCACTTCATCGGCCGACATATCACAGACAAAAGCCTTTCCTTTTTTAATAAGTTCAACCGCGTATTCATACATCTTGTCAAAATAGCTTGATGCAAAGTACAGTCTATCCTCCCAGTCAAAGCCGAGCCACTTGATATCTTCCATTATAGAGTTTACAAACTCGGTATCCTCTTTTGCGGGGTTTGTATCGTCAAAACGCAGATTGCACTTGCCGCCGTAAGCCTTAGCCAGGCCGAAATTAAGGCAGATACTCTTTGCGTGGCCGATATGCAGATAACCGTTCGGTTCCGGCGGGAAGCGAGTAACTATATCCTGCGTATGGCCTTTAAGATCCTCGTTGATATAATTATTGATAAACCCGGCCGTAGCCTTAACGCCGCTTAATTCTGTGTTGTTTTCCATTTTTTTATCCTCCGTAATGTATTGCGGTTCAAAACCCGCTTGAGTGAAAGTCATTGTGATAAAAGCAGGTGCCGCAATCGCCGCAAACTCCGAAACGCATTATTTCGTCGCTTTTGTCTGTGCTTAGCGTATAATCAAGATGTATCTTTATATTATTGCCGCTTTTTTCACAAATATGATTTTCATAATAATAATTGGATGTTTTTTTAATTTTTTCCGCGGAGCAAGCCTCTCGCATAACTTTGAACATATCCATAATACAATTCTCTTTTCTTAATACATACTTCTATACCATACCATTATAATATAAAATGTCAATTTATGCAAGTATGGTTTAATTTGTAAACAATATTTTAAGAAATTTTTAAAAAATTGTTTAAACAAAAATGTATTTTTATTCTTTTTTATTCTTTGTTACCTCTCTTATATCCCAAAAAACGTAAACATAACTCGGCATTTTATGGTTTACGATTCAAGTTGTTTTCCAGTATTTCCCTATTTGATAAATAAAAAACGCTTTATAAAAACATATTTTTTATTCATAAAAAAGAATATTTTTTCATAAGCAAACCCGGCTGCACAAGGCTTAAAATGTTGCTTTTTGGTCTTTTAGGCTGTTTTTGTACATTAAAAAAACAAAAAAATAAAAAAATTAGGTTATTTTGTCAACTATTATTGACAATTTCCATATTTTGATATACAATAGTTATTAGCTTAGAATTACAAAAAAATTCATTTAGGGAGGCTATGAAAAAATGGCAGTCGACATTCAAAAGTTAAAAGGACGTATTGTTGAGAAAAGCAAAAATGTTAATGATGTTGCTAAAGAGATAGGTATTGACAAAAGCACATTATACCGCAAGATCAAGGCAAACGGTTCTACCCTTACTATTAAGGAAGTTACCGCAATTGCTCAATGTCTGCAATTAAACTATGATGATATCAAAGCAATTTTCTTCAAAGATCTTTAATATTTTATCTTGAACGATACCGACCTTACGGCCGCCAATAATACAAATTGGCGGCCTTTTGTATAATTTCACCACTATATTTAGTTACTTTTAAACAATATATATTCTTTTTTTTATAAATTGTAGGTTTTATTATTAAATTTCTCCAATATTTTATCTTTTTACAGCCAAAATTTAAGCGTTATACTCAAACATTTACACGGGCCCCCAAATACACACATTATTTACATTTCGTTCATATTTTATTCATAAATAGGTTATATAATCTTATTTCGTAAGTAAGAAATATTTACATAACAAAAAAAATTAAAAAG
>CAMNCZ010000139.1 GCA_946534775.1 uncultured Eubacteriaceae bacterium | reverse complement strand
ATAGTTTTATTAAGCCTTCCCAAAGTCAGGTCGAATACCTTTGCAAGCGGTATCGAACAGATGCTTATAAACAGCCAGAGCAAAAGCCCCGTGGTGATGGTGAAATTGTTGTTCGCATCTATGCCTATCTTTAGCTTTTCTATCAGCAGCCAGTTGAAAAACATTATAAACCAGCCGTGAACACAAAGTATTTGCAGGGTTTTTCTGCCGCAGTTGATAAGTAATTTTTTGATATATTTTGTTTTGTCGATAAGCAGAGAAAGCGCAAGTATCATTACTATGCCGCTTACGCTGCCCATAAGATAGACGGACGGTATCTTTGTCCAGGGTATTGCGATATTTACCTCGCCGTTTATCATAACTGCAAGAAGTGTAAACAAAAATGCCGCAAACATAACAGCAATTTTAAACAGGTTTCCTTTGTTGTTCAGTCTGTCGGGCAGGGGACTGCATTTAAACAGATAACCCAGTTCAAAAAACAGAAAGCCCATTGAGGAGGTGCGTATTTTAAACAGGTCCTCCACCTGAAAATGCCCGAACACAAACACGACCGTTTTACTGTCCAGCGAAGCGATAAGAAAAAATATCAAAAGTGCGGCCGCAAGTGCGAATATCTTTTTTTTGCGGAACATATTGTTTATTACAATAAAAAACGCAAAACACCATATCAGCGATATAAGATACCACAAATGACCTACCTTGAACACTTCGGGCTGAGCCAGCAGCAAGGCCGAATAGATGATGGTATCGGGGTTGATATAGGGCCTTAGCGACGGGATAGACAGCATAACTGCGGCGCCGATAAGACACATTTCAAGGTAGACAAGAAGCAAAGGATATATCCTCTTTGATATGCCGTCTTTTAAATATTTGTCGGACATAACATAGCCCGACAGAAAAAAGAACAGCGGCATGTGAAATGTGTATATAAACCTGCCGATAAATTTTGTGCAGTCTACTGTATGTCCCATTATCACCAGTAATATGCCAATGCCTTTTGCAATATCGATAAATGAGATACGGTTTTCATTCATATATCTTACCTCGCCAATCGTCTTTATCCGCGGCAGGTGCGCATTTATCGCAGAAAAAGCCCATATTGTGCCATTCCAACATTCTGCCGCAGCGTCGGCATTTTCTGGTGTAGCTGCTTACATCATCAATAAGGCCCTCAATAAGGCTTTCGGTGCATTTTTTGCGTTCCTTGAAAAGCCAGGCCGCGTCAAATTCCATACCCCATATCCTGCCGCACATAAAATATGTATCGAGCATTTTGCTGTAAGTGAGCAGTTCGTCGATAGAGTCGTCGCGAAGATAGGGCTTTCTGAGCGCGGTATTGCCCGAAAGGCGTTGTTCTATATAGTCGCACCAAAGCCTGCGCACTTTCAGATTGCGCGAATCAACGGGCATTGTGGCATAATCGAAAATATCGGCCTTGTTTTCCTCAAGGTCAAGCCTGTCATAAATATTTCGTATCATAGAGATATTTGCAAGGGCCTCCTGCAAGTTTTCTTTAACATAAATATCGGGTACTTTGTAATAGTCCCAGGCGTGTATAGCGTTTTTCAGGTCGATATATTCGTCTTCAAGCACCCATTTGGGGAAACCTACGCATATCCCGTCAACTTTCTGCGTTTTTCCGTTTATATTTTTTGCGATATATTTCAGTTCCCTTTCGCCTATCGCATTTACATAGCCTATGTCAAACTTGCCCCTGCGGCCTGCGCGGCCCGCTATCTGCTTTATCTCGCTTGAGGTCAGCAGGCGGTTTTGTATGCCGTCATACTTGTATATCTCCATAAAAACAATGCGTCTTATGGGAAGGTTTACGCCCATACCTATCGCATCGGTGGTGACAAGCACACTCGATCTGCCGCTGATAAAGTTTTCAAACTGCTGTTTTCGCGTTTCGTAGGGCAGGGCGCCGTAAAGCACGCTTACATCAACACCCATTTTTATAAGCTGCGCGCCTATTGCGTTTACCTTTTGTTTTGAAAATACAACAAGTGCATCACCCGCCTGTACCTCGTCAAGTCTGAACGGCGTTTCTTCTATCTGAAGCGGTGTCTTTCGTCTGTGGTTTATTACCTCGTAAAAATCGCCGCAGGCATCTATAAGTTTTATCAGCACATCAAGCGCCTCGGGAGCGGTGCAAAGACATATCTCCCTTGCCTGTATACCCATTATTGCGCGGGTCCAGGCATAGCCGCGCGAATGGTCGGCTATCATCTGACATTCGTCTATCACCACTACATCATATTCGGTGCTGAAATCGGCCAGTTCCACGGTGGAGGCGATATGCGAAGCGTTTTCGATAACGCGCTCTTCCTCGCCCGTAACAAAGCTGCACGGCACACCGTCATTGTTGAGATTATCGCTTATTTCAAGCGCAAGCAGCCTTAACGGTGACAGATATGCGCCTTTTTCCGCCTTTTTCATCATCTGTACGGAAGAATAGGTCTTGCCGCTGTTTGTCTTGCCGACGTGTATATAAAACATTCGCCTTTTCGTCTGCCGCTTGCTTTCCATATCGAAGCGGCGGTTGAGTGCGCTGTCGATAACATCAAGTGCATAAGCGTATTCACGCAGATTTACGACCGCATTCACATCGGAGTTGAAAAAGTTTGCGTAAGCTGCGGGATGTGCAAAAAAGCGGGGTATATCCACACAATCGGGGTTTTGCAGCCGCGTTTTTTCCTTTGCAAGTTTGCTTGCCTCAAAAGCCGCCGCATACTCCATTATTTTGTCAAGCTGCTTTTCGACTGCATCGCCCGCCGTAAGGTCGGGATAAAATTTGCGCATATTGCAGTATTTGTAGTACAGTTTTTTTGCCTCAAGCACATTGCCCACGGTAAACGGCCGCTTGAAAATATTGGCCTGTTCGGCAACAAGTTTCGGAACACTTGCAAAAAAAGCCCTTGCCTTTTTGCGCGTGCGGTGGTAGCTTTTCGGCGGCGGCAGCTCGCTTTGCTTATAGCCGAGTATAAAATTGTAAATATAGGAATATTCATCTGCCGAATATTGCAGTTTGTTTATCTCAAATTTTTTTACTTTTTTCTTTCTGCTCATTTTTTAAATTATTTTTTTGTATTTCAGGAATTTTTCTTTTTATGTATATTTCTTATCGTCTTTTTCTTTTTGGGCTTCGGTTCGGGCTTGGCTTTTGTGAAATTGTTGTGCTGTGCGCTTTTTCTTGGCCTTATAAGACAGTGTTTGTCAAAGCCTATCAGGTCCGTCCTGCCCGCCTTTTTCAGCGCCTCTTCCACCAGATCGTAATTTTTGGGGTTGCGGTACTGCATAAGTGCGCGCTGCATCGCCTTTTCGTGCGGATTTTTCGGCACATATACCTTTTCCATAGTGCGCGGGTCTATCTCCGTATAAAACATACAGGTAGAAAGCGTGCCCGGGGTGGGGTAGAAGTCCTGGACCTGCTCGGGCATATAGCCTATATCGCGCAGATATTCCGCAAGCTCTATTGCGGCCTTTAGGTCGCTGCCGGGGTGCGAACTCATAAGATAGGGCACAAGAAACTGGTTTTTGCCGAGTTTTTTGTTTATTTCGTAATATTTTTTTACAAACCTGTCGTAGACGTCGCGCCCCGGTTTGCCCATTTTCGCAAGCACGCGCGGGGAGATATGCTCGGGCGCCACTTTAAGCTGCCCGCTTATGTGATGCTCGCACAGTTCCCTGAAAAATGTCGTGTCCTCGTCGTAAATAAGGTAATCGTAGCGTATGCCCGAACGCACAAACACCTTTTTCACTTTCGGCAGTTCGCGCAGTTTCCTCAAAAGCTGCAAATAATCCTTGTGACTGACTTTCAGATTTTTGCACGGTGTCGGGAAAAGACATTGTCTGTCGCGGCAGGCGCCTTTTGTAAGCTGCTTGTCGCAGGCAGGGTCGCGAAAGTTTGCGGTCGGGCCGCCCACATCGTGTATGTATCCCTTAAAATCGGGGTCGTTTGTTATCTTTTCGGCCTCTATCAAAATGGATTTATGGCTTCTTGAAGATATTACGCGGCCCTGGTGAAAGGCAAGCGCACAGAAATTGCAGTTGCCGTAGCAGCCGCGGTTTGATATTATGCTGAACTTGACTTCCTCTATCGCGGGTATGCCGCCTTTTTCCTTATATATGGGGTGGTAGTCACGCATATAGGGCAGACCGTAGGCACGGTCAAACTCCGAACGGCTTATCGGCAGCGAAGGCGTGTTCTGCACCACATAACAATCATTATACGTCTCAACAAGCATTTTTGCGGTTATCGCATCACTGTTTTGGTATTGTATGAGGAAGCCGCGTGCATAGGCATTTTTATCGGTCGAAACTTCCTTGTATGAGGGCAGGGTTATATGTTCGTCATATATCTTGTCAAGGATCTTGGTCTTGTAGACCGTACCTTTTATATAGGTTATGTCGTGTATATCGAGTCCGCCCGCGAGCGCATCGGCAAGCTCCGTTATCTGATGTTCGCCCATGCCGTACATAAGCAGGTCTGCCTGTGAATCAAGCAGAATAGAGCGGCGTACCTTATTATCCCAATAGTCGTAGTGCGATAATCGGCGCAGACTTGCTTCGAGACCGCCTATCATTATCGGTACATTCTTAAAAATGCGCCGCAGCTGCTGACAGTATACTATGGTAGCTCTGTCGGGGCGCAGACCCATTTCGCCGC
>CAMNCZ010000138.1 GCA_946534775.1 uncultured Eubacteriaceae bacterium | reverse complement strand
TGACAAAGGCCGAAAAAATAATGAACTACCCGGGTCTTCCCGCTATTTCGGGCAAGGAGCTTTCCCGGGCGCTGCAAAAACATCTTGAAACAATGGAAATAACCGTGACCGACGATAAGATAACAAATATCTACGATATGGGCGAAAATTTCGCCTTACAGGGTGCATCGTCCGAGATGTACGAGGCAAACGCGCTGATAATGGCAGTGGGCGTTGTGCCGTCAAAAGCCTACCCGGGCGAAAAGGAGCTGCTGGGTATGGGCGTAAGCTACTGTGCGACCTGCGATGCGGGGCTTCACAAAGGCAAGACGGTCGCAGTAATAGCGGACAGCCCCGACGAAGAGGGCGAAGTGAAATTTTTGGCCGAGGTATGTGAAAAGGTCCTGTATTTCCCGCTTTACAAAAACAAGCCCGTTTTTTCGGAGGAAAACATAGAGGTGCTTGACGATATCCCCAAAGAGATAGCGCAAAAAAGCCTTTCCGAAAGAACGCTTATCACCAACAAGGCGGAATACGGCGTTTCCTGCGTTTTTATACTGCGCAGGGCAATAGCGGCCGACACACTTTTGCCGCAGCTTGAAACAGACGGCGGCCATATTATAGTTGACAGACTTATGCGTACAAGCGTGAAGGGCTGTTTTGCCTGCGGCGATATAACGGGCAGGCCGTATCAATATATAAAAGCTGCGGGCGAGGGCAATATTGCGGCCCTTTCGGCAGTTGAATATTTATCCTGATATTCATATTTGCAAAACAGGAGTTCAGACAGGAGGTATACTTATGATAAACAAAGTGGAAAACAGTGATTTAAGCGCAGCAAAGGCTGCAAAACTGGCAATTTTGGATTTTTCGGCGGCCTGGTGCGGTCCCTGCAAAATGCTTGCACCGATATTCGACCAACTTTCCGAGGAACTTGACGGCAAGGCGGAATTTTACAGCATAGACGTTGACCAAAACCCCGAAGCCGCAAAAGAATACCGGGTAATGAGTATTCCCAACATCGTTTTGCTTAAAGACGGTGAACTTGTAAACCGCCAGGTAGGTTTTGTACCGAAAGAAATTTTAAAAACATTTATCGAGGAATTTATCGATTGACGCCAAAAAGCCGCTTTTCGCGGCTTTTTATGCTTTTATCTTGGCTGAAACTTTCTTAACATCGGTATATGTTTTAGTACGGCATTGCGCACACACACCGCTTCCTCCACGGTATTATCGGCATTGAAACTGAATCTCAGCGCGCTTTCGCCGCGGCCCTCGTTAAGAAGATCGACTATTTTAAGTTTATTTTTTTGTTTTGACGAACAAGCCGAACTTGTGGCGGTGTAGATATCGTCCGCTTCAAGCGCGTGCAGCAGCACTTCACCGCGCACTCCCAAAAACGACATATTCAGTATATACGGGCTGTCACAAGCGCCGTTTACATAAACATCGGGCAGTATCTCGGTCAGTTTAAGCAATTCCGCTTTGACATTTGAAACATTTTCGGCTTTTTCTGCGATATTTTGGCTGCTTATTTCGGCCGCAGCGCCAAAACCCACGATACCCGCAAGGTTTTCCGTACCGGGGCGCAGACCGTTTTCCTGACCGCCGCCGAAATGCAGATTTTCCACCCTTGTGCCGTCTGCAATATAAAGCGCGCCGACACCCTTGGGCCCGCCTATTTTATGGCTGCTTACGCTGATAAGATCGGCGTTTGACGGCAGTTTATGCTTGCAAAAAGCCTGAACGCAGTCGCAGTGGAACCTGCAATTCTTATTTTTCCCTTTTACCGCCTTTACCATATCCTCTATCGGCTGCATCGCACCCGTTTCGTTGTTTACATACATTATACTGACAAGCACGGTCTTTTCATCGACCGCATTTTCAAGCGTTTTGATATTTATATGACCGAATTCGTCAACGGGCAGATAGGTCACATCAAAGCCCAATTCTTCAAGATGTCTGAAACTGTCCGTGACCGACGGATGCTCCGTGACCTGCGTAACAACACGCATCCCCCTGCTTTTATACGCAAGCGCGGTGCCGATGACCGCGGTGTTGTTGGCCTCCGTACCGCCCGAGGTAAAGTAAATATTTTTTGCGTTTACACCCATAGCGCGGGCGACCCGCTCCCTTGCATCGTTCATAGCCTGTTCGGCCCTGAGACCCAATGTATGAAGCGAAGAGGGATTTCCGATAATATTTGTCATATTTTCGTACATCGCCTTTGCCGCAGACGGCAGGACCGCCGTTGTGGATGCATTGTCAAAATATATCATTCGTTATCCTCCAGTCGGTGTAAAAGTATAACAGCGGTGACCAGTCCCGCCGTTTCCGTGCGCAAAATACGTTTGCCAAGCGTTACGGGCATAATGCCGCTTTGCGTGGCAAGCTCTATCTCCGCAGGCGAAAAACCGCCCTCGGGACCTATAAACACGGCTATGCTTTTGCCTGCGAAATTTTCGCAAAAGCTTTTTAAACCGTTTTTTTGCTCGTTTTCGTACGGGATAAGACGGCCGTCACATTTTTTGCTGTCCTCGACAGCCTGCGAAAATGTCATTATATCCAAAACCTCGGGCACCCTGCCCCTGCCGCACTGTTCGGCTGCCGATCTTGCTATTTTGTTCCATCTTTCGACCTTTTTGCCTGCCTTTTTATCCCAGTTTACAACACTTCTTTCCGTCTTTACGGGGACTATCTCGCATACGCCTATCTCAACGCATTTTTGTATTATAAGCTCCGCCTTGTCGCCTTTCGGCAAGCCCTGGTACAGGGTTATTTTCACCGACGGTTCGTTAAGGTTGAGATGCTTGTCGAGAATTTTTGCACTGACACAATGCTTGGTTATGTCTGTTATCTCACATTCATAATCTATATCGCTGCCGTCACCGACGGTTATCCTGTCCCCGACGGCACACCGCAGCACCCTCGAAAGGTGCAGCGATGTTTCCTCGTCAAGTTTTATGATATCATTGTTTATATTTTCAGCCGAAGTAAAATATTTTGGCATATTTTTCTCCTTTTCGGGGCAAAGTTACTTTCAGCCCAGATCCATACCGCTTTCAAAGCTTGTATCTTCGACCGCATCATAAGCATAGCCGAAGAAACCGTAACCTGCCGATTTGTTATAGATACCGAAGCAGTCAAGGTTTGTATGCGTAACACCCTCTTCAAACCTTGCGGGCCACCAGCTTAAAAAGTCCTCGCTGAGACCCGATACGGGGGTCTCGGGTTTGTAGAGTATAAACTCACTGCCGCTTTCAAGGCCGTAAGGTGCAGCATAAATATGTCTCTGACCTTCGATTATCTCTTCCTCGCCCGCAGGTCTGTCGGTGTTTACGGTGCCGAGTGTCATTGTATAGCTGTTGTTGCCGTTTTTGCGGATATTTGTGAAACTGCCCGTAAACGAACATTCGTGAACGGTTCCGTTGGGGTAATCGCTGCCCGTGTCGCCCATATCGGTATCGGAATAATAGCCCGAGAAAGTTCCGTCGTTTGCAAGGAAAAGATTTGTGCTCCACGCGCCTGCGCCGCTTGAAAATTCAAATACGCCCGGGAGATTTTCTTCTATAACATTGCCCGATGTGCCCGAAGGTGTCGAAACACTTGCCGAACTTGAACCGCCGCTTAAATAAACGGGATCCCAGCCGTAATCCTGATAAGCCGATATTTTAAGCCTGTTTGCCTTTACATAATCCGATATAAGGTTTTTGCGCTCTCCCTCGCGCCTTTCCTCTACCTTTACAAGTTTCTGATACCGCGTTTCATCGTTCAGACAAATTTTTCTCAATGAAGAAGCATTGTTTTCGCCGTCCTGCGCAACATCAAACTTTGTTACGCTGTAGCTGTCGCCGTCTTTTCTGAGATGTAAACAGCCCGGATAATTTCCGCCGCTCACACACTGAAGTATATCGCCGTCAAGGTTGTAATTGAATACCCAGAAACCGCCCCATACCTTTATATCGTTCGGGTCGTCGTTTTTCATTTCCGCAATAAGCGGCACAGGGATAGTTACGGAAGAAGCGTCATAATTTCCCCTTGTGTAGTCTATAAGATATTGGCAGATAGTTTCCATATAAGCGGGGTCGCCCTTGTAATGATATTCGGGCAGATCCACTACCTCTGTTGTAAATTCCTCGTAGCCCTCACTCTCATAATCCTCGGGAAAAATGAATACCGTCTTTGTTTCGGCATCCCAATCCACCGTACAGCCGAGATTTTCGGACACTACCCTTACAGGCACCATAGTTCTGCCGTTTATTATCTGCGCGGGAGAATCTATTTCCATTGCCTCGCCGTCGTTGTAAATAACTTTTTCGCCTATTTTAAGTTCCAGTATCTGTCCGTTTTTTTCGACCAGAACTTTCTTTTCGTCCTGTTCCCAGGCAACATCCGCACCCAGGGATTCCGAAATAACACGCAGCGGCACGATTGTGCGGCTCTCTGCCGTTATCTGCGCAGGTGTATCTGTTTCGACCGATACCCCGTTTATAAGAAGATTGACATTTTGTGCCGCGTGTACCGATACCCCAAGCGCAGCTGCCGATATTACCCCAAAGATCATTGCCGATATTTTTCTTTTCATACGAATACCTCCATTAAAAAAATTTTTCAAACAACTTTAAAATAACCGATGTTTTTATAATTATAACACAACAAATACTTTGTTTCAACAAAAAAAGACGGAATTGTCC
>CAMNCZ010000137.1 GCA_946534775.1 uncultured Eubacteriaceae bacterium | reverse complement strand
AAAGGGGCTTATTCGCTGATTTTTGTAAAAAATCTTAATGCGACAGCCCCTTTTTAAAGCAAATAATCGGTGATAAAAAATGGGTAAAATATTGAAAAAAACATTTACAACCGAATATTTTTTGTCTTTTCTGACCGCGGCATTATTTGCACTTATCGGGTTTGCGCTGGCGGGGGTATGGCCTTTCGGGGAATACTCGGCCTCGTGTTCCGATATGCGGCTTCAGTATCTTGAAATGACATCGGGGCTGTTTAACAGTCTGAAAAAGGGCGCAAGTATTTTTATAGCGTATCAGGGGCTCGGCACCAACCTTTATCCGTCTGTTATAAGTATAATATTCGATCCGCTGAATATAATTTTCCTTTTTTTTGATAAAACGGTCTACTCGGATGTGTATCTTTTTATAACAATTATAAAATACGGCATTATTGCACTTTGCAGCAGTATTTTTTTGAAAAAAAGCCGATACACAGCACTTGCGGGTATGCCGAATATTGCGCTTTCCGTTATATACGCTTTCGGCGGTTTTTGCATAAAATGCGCCATAAACGTAATGTGGCTTGAAGGCGTGGCGCTTTTGCCCATCATTCTGCTTGGCATTGAATATATTATAGAAGAGCGGCGGTTTTCTCTGCTTCTTTTTTCTTATGCGTATTTCCTGCTGACGGATTATTATCTTGCCTATATGGCAGGGCTGTTTGCGGTATTGTACTTTGTTTTTTATTATACGGTTCAGGTGCAAAAGGATAATATAAAGCCAAAGCATATAGCAGCAAGCCTGCTTTTATGCGGTATGTCGGTCGTGCTTGCGGCAGGCTGCGCGGCAGTAGCTATGCTGCCTTCTTTTATGAATGTAAACAGCAGCTACAGCGATATGTTTGAGGGCAGCATAACTTCCGTAGTGCGCGGCTGGTCATTAAAAGAGATAGCCGCATCGTTTATGTCACTGCGCCAAAACGGTTCCACTGCGGCGGTAATATATGGATTTTACGGCATTATAACGCTGTATCTCCCTCTGCTTCTTGTTTTAAGCAGTACCGTACCGCTAAAGGAGCGCGCCGCGGCCTTTTCGTTTATACTGTTTATGATACTTAGCCTTGCGTTTCATCCGCTTTACCTTGTTTGGCATTTGTTCAGGGAACCGACGGGCTTTTTCGGCAGGTTTATATTTACTACGGCCTTTTTGCTGATAATGCTTTCGGCAAGATATTTAAGCCGATACTCGGCGCCGTCAAAAGCACTGCTTTATCTGCCCGCAGTCATACTCACCGTACTATCGTTTTATCCAAACAGTACAAAATCGGTATGGCAGCGCGGAAACATCATAATTACGGCGGCATTTGTGTTTTTGTATGCGGTCGTTTTTTCGTACAAAAACAGCAGGATATTTAAAAACACCGTTTCTTCTCTTATATTGTGCGAAAGCTTTATAATGTGTACCGCGGGCATCTATGTGCTGAAGCACTTTGACAACTGGACCGACAGAGATTACCGCCTTGGTTTTATAAACGATGCAAACAAGCTTATGGCCGAAACGGACGATCCGTCGTTTTATCGAATGACCGATGTCAGTTCCACAAATACAAATCTGCCGTTTGGCATTGGCTATAATTCGCTTGAAACTTTTTCCTCGCAGACAAACCAAAAAAGTCTGGAAAAATTATCGCAGCTTGGCCTGTGGTGTCCCTACGACTACCGCGCCAGTGCAAATTATTTCAACAACACCGTAAGCGAGGGGCTTTTCGGCGTAAAATATGTAATGGCGACCACCTACGGCGGCATAATCCCCAAAGGTGACAAATATATCCACACCCTTGACGACAAAACCGATGCTTTAAGGCTGTTATCCGACAACTACAAGCTGAAAGCGGCAAACGAGGGCGGCTTTTTATACGAAAACACCCACGCTTTCCCGCTGATGTTTGCCGTTGACGAAAGGGCGGTAAATGCAGATAAAGATTTTTACAAAAAAGAGGATTATATCTCGGGCAGCTACAAAAATCAGGAATCTTTTTTAAATGCGCTTTTCGGCACGGATATGAAACTCTATGATGAATACATCCCCGATGAATACGAACCGATGAACGCCGAAAAAGTCTCGGCCTCGGACGAACCGTTTGCCTTTTACGATTTGAATCTGACCAACTTGCCAAAAGACCGCAGCGAAGCGGAATATGACCTTTCGCAATTAGGTTTTATCGGCTATAAGCTGACCGCCGATAAAGACGGAGAATATTTTATAGATGCAAGATACGGTTATCAGAGATCGGATATGACATCGCAAAAGGTGATATACGCAATAAACGGCACTCCCCTGCTTTGTCTTTACAACGAATATTCTAACCTGCTGACCAACGACATAGGCCCGTTCAAGGCGGGAGAAACAATAAATATCGATATACAGACCGTGCGCAGCTGCAAACTTGCGCGGCCGCTTATCCTGCGGTTAAGACAAGAGGAATACGATAAATTTTACGAACTTTCTCAGCAAAACGCACTGCAAAACATCCGCGAGGACAGGGGAGCAATAATCGCCGAAAGCAATTTTAACAACGACAGGCTTATATTCGCCTCCCTTTCCTACGACGAGGGATTCGGCGTTTACATCGACGGAAAAAAAGCCGAAAAAATATGTATAGCCGATGCTTTTCTGGGCTTTCGCCTGCCCGCGGGCAAACACGATATCCAAATAAAATATATAAGCCCGGGCTTTAAATCGGGTGCGTGCATATCACTGATAAGCCTTTCGGCCTCGATAGTGATATTATACATCTTAAAACTAAAAAAAAGCAAAGCAAAATAAAAGAGGGCTGCCGCAGCAGCCCTCTTTTTATTTTGTTTGTGCAAGTGTCAATGTAAAGGTAAATGCGCAGCCTTTGCCTATATCGCTTTTAAGTGAGATAGTCTCGTTATGTGCTTTTATAAACTCACGCACGATACTCAGGCCGAGGCCCGTACCTTTTTTATCCTTGCCGCGGGAAGTATCGACTTTGTAAAGACGGTCGAATATCTTTTTCTGGTCTTCCTTTGAAACACCCTTGCCGTTATCCTTGACGGTAACAAAGATTTTTTTGCCGTCTTTGCACGGCTCGGTAATAACGCGGATAATGCCGTATTTATGTGTAAATTTCAATGCATTGTCAACAAGGTTGTAGATAACACGCTGTATCTTATCCTCATCGGCGCTTACCATACAGCTTTCATTGAAAAACTCCGCACCCAGGTCGATATACATTTTGCCCGCACGTTCCTCAAAGGTATTGAGTGTTTTTTCGATAAGTTCGTTTATATCAAAGTTTCTGATATTGAGTTTTGAACTTTCCTCAAGCTTGTTTATCTCAAGAATATTGTTTGCAAGCTTTGCAAGTCTCTCTGTTTCGTCAAGCACTATTTTAAGATAGCGGTCGCGCTTATCTTCGGGTATGGTGCCGTCAAGAATGGCCTGCAAAAAACCACGCATCGAGGTCAGCGGAGAACGCAGATCGTGCGAGATATTTGAAAGAAACTCGCGTCTGCTTTTTTCCTGCAAATAAAGGCTTGATGCCATTTCGTTGAAACTGCTGGCAAGCTGGCCTATCTCATCGTCCTGCTCTATCCTGATACGTTTTTCAAAATCGCCGCTTGCAATTACCTTTGCGGCCTCGTTAAGTTCCCGTAAAGGCGCCGCAAACGAACGTGACGACATATACACCATCATAAACGCCACAAAAATAGTAATACATAAAAATACAATAAATATCCAGTAACACGAACGCATAGTCTGCGACATATCCTCGACCGAGGCGCTTATACACGCAACCGCGCAGACCGTACCCACCGAATTTTTAAGCGGATAGCACTTTGTATACATTGCCGTATCGTAAATGCCGATATCGTTTTTCTTCAATTCGACCGTTTCGCCGCTCAGCGTTTTATCCAGCTTTTTTATGCTTAAACGGTTTTTCAGGTTTTCGGGGTTTACATTTGATGATGCCCAAAAAACATTAAGATCGGCATCCATAATTATAAACGACTTGTCCGAGTACGAGTCCAGCAAGCGCAGCGCCTGCATAAAGCCCGCCGTATCAAGCGCCCCCGTTTCGTTGGTGGCATTGTCGAAAAACACCTGGACCCTCTCCGCCCAGCTGTCGATATCGCGGCCCATCTGCTTGTAGCCGAAACTGCTTATCGACTGAATGATACCTATACTCATAAGTCCAAGACAAAGCACTATCGTAAATGTAAAACTGTAAAACTGTCTTTTAAAAATAGAGTTCATAAATTACCCTCTCCGATAATTTTATTTAAGAAAATCCTCTCTCTGCGGTGAGAAAATATCAAGCAGTCTGCCCTTAGGCGTAAGCAGCTTACAGCTGTGCGGCACATCCGACGGCATATATATCGTATCACCGACACCTATTTTTTTGATCTCGCCGCCTACGTTAAATTCAAACTCGCCCTCAAGACAGTAAGTAGCCTGTTCGTGCGGATGAGTGTGTTCGCTGCCGAAACCGCCGTTTTCAAATATGACCTCAACAAGCATAAGACCGCCGTCGTGTGCCTTTATTTTTCTGTAGTTCTGACCCGGCACAAGTATTTCAAGCTCCGAATCCTTATCGTAATAAAAATTTGACATAATTTTTCCCTTTCTCATTCTATTATCTCATTCTGTTATCTGTCTTATTTATTATTTTGCAAATGCATATTCGCCCATAAACAGTATTTCGCCTGTTTCTTCGT
>CAMNCZ010000136.1 GCA_946534775.1 uncultured Eubacteriaceae bacterium | reverse complement strand
CGCAACCGTCACGCGGGCATTCTTTTGGGCCAAGGCAAGTCACTTGAAGAGGCTCTCGAAGAAGTACACATGGTAGTTGAGGGTGTTGTAAACGCAAGGGCAGCATATAAGCTTGCACAAAAATACAATGTCGAAATGCCCATAACATCGGTAATAAACGATGTTTTATACAACGGACTTGACGTAAAAGAGGCCGTTTACCGCCTTATGACACGCGATAAAATAGAGGAATGATATTATGAGATGGGACGAAAGTATTGAAAAACGCGCCGAGGTGGAAAAGGCCATAATCGAAAAAAGGCCGATACACGGCATTTACCTGATCTGCAACACGGCAGGCCGCAAGACGGAAATAATGTCTATGACGGAAGCGTTCAAAAAAATAAATGTCCCTCTGCAATTAAAGGTCATCGGCGCGGCAAAGGGCAAAGATGCGGCAATGGTGCTGCTGGCGCAGATGTATATTACCTGGCTTAAATTTCACGACACACTTGACGGCTTTACGGACATCATCGGATAGCGGGTGAGGAAGATTGATAATACTTACCGTATTGAAGGTAATTTTAAAAATAATATTGATTTTACTTGCGGCGCTGCTGCTTTTGCTTGTCGCCCTGCTTTTGATGCGGCTGAATTACAGTGTAAATGCCGAGTATGATGACGGCATAGCGGCGCAGGCAAGTTTAAGCGTTTTGTTTGGCGCGCTGAAGCTGACATACCGTTACGGCGGCGACAACGAGGGGCTTGAAGCCAAAATTTTCGGCAGAGAACTAAAGAAAAAAGCCGATAAAGCCCCGTCCGAAGAGGACGTTGAAGAGTCCCCTCGGGAAGTTCTGCAAGACAGCGTAAAAGACGCACCCGAAGACAGTTCAAAGAACGACTCCGAGGATATTTCGGAGAGTATTTCCGAGAATATTTCGGAAAATAATTCGGAAAATAATTCGGAAGATGTTTCGGAAAACATTTCCGAAGATACCCCAACCGAAAAAAAAGAAAAGCCAAAAAAAACGAAAAAAAAGAGAGTTAAAAAAGCAAAAAAAGAGAACATTTTTGACAAGATAAAAAGCGCATACGATTCTTTTCAGTATTTTCGCGAAAGATACGATATACCGCTTTTGCTTAGTAATATAAAAATTTATGTTGTGCAGCAGTGCCTATCGCTTGGCGTGCAGGGCGGCAGTATAGGCGGCATACTCGGCCTTGACGACCCGTCAAAAACGGGTATGGTGCTTGGCGGGATAGGCATTATCGGTGCCTTTGCGCCGATAGAAACGGATATATCGGGCGAATTTGAGAGAAAATATATAGCGCTTAACGGCAGTTTATACGGCAGGACCTATTTGCTTAAACTTGCCCTGCCCGTTTTAAAACTGATATTCAAAAGACCCGTCAGAACGATAATTTACGATATTTTATTTAAAAAGGGGAGTAAACGATGAGTACAATAAACGAAAACTTTGAAACGATGTTTAATAAAATGGAAAACTTTGTTTCCACCAAAACCGTTGTGGGCGAGCCGATGCATATAGGCGATATAACGCTCATTCCGCTTGTTGACGTGGCTTTCGGCGTTGGCGCAGGTTCAAAAAGCACGATCGCGGGAAAGGACGAAAGAGGCGGCAGCGGCGCGGGCGGCCTGGGTGCAAAGATATCACCTACCGCAATTATGCTGATACAAAACGGCAGCGTGCAGATAATAAACGTCACCAACCAGACAGCTATCGACAAGATAGTCAATATGGCGCCCGGTATCCTCAACAAACTCAACTTTTCCGCAGGCGCAAAGCACAAGTTTGAAGACGAGATAATCACCGATAAAACCAACGAAACAAAAACGGAATAAGGACACGGCATCAAAATGAAAGATTTTTTCACCGAACAGCTGGTAAAGCACAAAACCACCGATAAGGACCGTATGCGTCAGGCCTTGTATTTAGGCATTTACACGGCTATAATAATATATATAGTTTTCAATTTTATCATACGCGCGGGTATGCACAAGGAGATAGGCATATTTGTACTCGGGCTTATATTTGCCGCAGGCATAGCGGCGCTCGCTTGGCGCCAAATAACGGGCCTTAATGTGGAGTTTGAGTATACCTATACCGACGGCACGCTGGATATCGACATAATACGCAACCGTTCGCGCAGAAAACAGATATTTTCCGCCGCAGTGGCCGATTTTGAGATAATGGCGCATATAAACGACACGGAACATCTCTCCCCCTACAAGGAACTGCCCGAGGTAAACCTTGCAAGCGGCGATATACTTGACAACACCTACGTTTTTGTGACGGTGTACAAGGGCAAGCGCTGCCGCTTTGTAACAGAACCTAAGGACGAGCTTTTAAAGGCGATGTTGGTGGACCTTACCCCCAGAAGGCTGCATATAAAAAAATGATAAAATTATCGGATCTTAACGAATTTGCAAAAAACAACAATATAGCGGCAGGCGTGACCCCCGCACGGGAATTCGGTGAGTTAAGGCAGGCACTTTTGCGCCCCGTTCCGTTTGTGGAATATACAAACGAACAGCGCATAGACCCCCGTCTTACGCTTGAAAGCGCGTTATCTGTCGTCTGCATCGGCTGCCCCTACCCCGAGGATATCACGACGGACAGGGGCATTTCAATTGCCGCAGCGGGCACGGACTATCACACCAACGTATCCGCTATGCTTGAAAAGCTGCAAAAGGCGCTTGATATCACAGGCCTTGCCTTTACGGACACAGGCCCGCTTGTTGACCGATACACGGCATATTTATGCGGGCTTGGCTACTACGGCAAAAACGGTTTTATCATAAGCGAAAAATACGGCACTATGTTTTTTATCGGCTATATAATAACCGATAAGGCCTTTGACGAGTATTCATCGCCCGTTCGGGGCAGCTGCGGTGACTGCCGCAAATGTCTTGATGCCTGTCCCTACGGCGCCATAAACGGCAAAGAAATGGATTTTGAAAAATGTGTGTCATACATAACGCAGGTAAGCGGCAAACTCAGCACACAACAGATGAAAATGATAGGCGGCAGGATATACGGCTGCGATATATGCCAGCTTTCCTGCCCCAAAAACAAAGGCAGGGTTAAAATAAGCCTTAACGAAAAGGATTACAAGCATTTTTTTACGCTTACAAACAAGCAGTTCAGGCAAAAATACGGACATACGGGCATATACTGGCGCGGCCGTACCACCATAGTGCGCAACGCCGTTATAGCCCACATCAACACAAACGGCGACAAAAAGGATATTGAAAAATTTTTGACCGACCAAAACGAAGTACTGCGTTACACTGCAGAGGAAATGAGCAAAAAATAATATGGGATACTGGAATACGCGCGGTCTGCGAGGCAGCGCCTTTGAAGAACTTATAAATATGACAAATGATGTATACAAGCAGCGTTATGTGGCAATAATACAGAAGATACCAACGCCCATAACGCCCGTAAAGCTTGATAAGGAGCACGGACATATCACCCTTGCCTACTTTGAAAAGCAGTCCACGGTAGACTATATAGGCGTGGTACAGGGAATAGCCGTTTGCTTTGATGCAAAGGAAACACGGGAAAAGCGCCTGCCGCTGCAAAACATACACAAGCACCAAATGGAGTTTATGGAGCATTTTATGCATCAGCAGGGCATTGCGTTTTTGCTTGTGCATTTTTTTAACGAGGACAAATATTTTTTTCTGCCCTTTGAGGTACTGAAAAAATACTGGGATGCCGCACAAAACGGCGGCAGAAAGTCTATCCCCTACTCTGCCTTTGAGGAAAAATATCTTCTGACATCAAGCGAGGGCTACCCCCTTAATTATCTTGAGGGAGTGAACGTATACCTTGCCGAAAAAGAAAAACGCAGTTAAGATTTTAATTCTTGCAATTTTAATTCTCTTAAATACCAATATCTGCCGCGCAAACGACAAAAAGCTGGTCTGCGGCGCCTATATCCAAAAAAACGCGGGTGAAGCCGCAGCAATAGCGGGGTACGAGGAAATCTGCGGGGTCGGGTCGGATATCTACATTATCGGCGTAAAAAGCACCTATCCCAAGGACAAAATACTGGAGTGCTATGCAAACGGCAAAATACCGCTGCTTTTAATAAGCAGGCACTATGCCCCAAGCAGCATTGCCGCACTTGCGCAGGCCGCGGGCGAATACGACCTGCCGATGTATGTGTGCATAAACGGCAGTATACCCTATTATAAATACTGCGTGGATGTATTCCGCCAAAAGACAAAAAACACTAAATTTATACAGCCCGTTATGCTCTCCGACACGGGTTATCAATTTGTCGGCACGGACTACGCGGACATTCTTGCCATTACCGTCACCGTAAACGAGGACAGCGATTATGCCGAACTCTGCCCCGCCATTGAAAGCGCCGATATCCCCGTTATGCTCGATCTTGCGGTCTGCGGCTACACCGAAAAAGACCATAAATATCACACCTACAGCGCCATAAAGGCCCTTAACTACATCTACGGCCTGAAAAACACATATCCCGACAAACTTTTTGGCATAAACTATATAAATATCAATACCAACGGCCGAAAATACGATATTTACACAGAACAAAAGCTGCGTACCGTCTACAGCGGCCTTATCTGCAAATGGAAAGACCCCGATTTCGGGATAAAAAATTTTTAAAAGCCGTGTGTTCTTGTGGGTTATGCACGATCAACCGCAAAGATAGATGCGGACAATTGCGCAGCAATTGGCTTTTGGCTT
>CAMNCZ010000135.1 GCA_946534775.1 uncultured Eubacteriaceae bacterium | reverse complement strand
CCTTGCCTGCCCTTTTAGGGTAGGGGGACCGCCGCTTGCGGTGGTGGAAGGGTTTACGGGCTTTGTTAAAAGCCCGCTGCCTTTGTCAAAACCTCCCCAATAAATTGAATTTTTATTTTCCGGTAAAAAAATGGGGAAACTTAAAAAAATAATTGTTGACAAGGGTGCAATAAGGTGCTATAATATTTATCTGTAAAGAAGAAGCTCTACTTCTCACCTTACGGCTTACGCTTTGAGGTTACTCATTTTCATACGCCCTTTATGTGGGTTTATGTGTCAATGAATCAATAGAGCAGGGCTTTACGCGCTGTTTTTTTTATGCAGCAAAAAGAAAGTTCTGAAATTTTAGGAGGTGTCTGCAATTACAGATTTAATGATTAACGAGCAGATCAGGGACAAAGAGATCCGCTTAATTAGCAACGACGGAGAACAGCTTGGTATTATGTCGGCGCGTGATGCGCAAAAACTGGCCGACGAAAAAAGCCTTGACTTAGTTAAAATTTCGCCGCAGGCAAAGCCGCCCGTGTGCAAAATTATGGACTACAGCAAATACAAGTTTGATATGGCAAAACGCGAGAAAGAAGCGCGCAAAAAGCAAAAGATCGTTGCTGTTAAGGAACTTCGCCTGTCTCCTAACATTGACACGCACGATATCCAGGTAAAGGTTAAAAATGCTATCAAATTCCTTAAAGAAGGTAACAAGGTAAAGATAAGCATACGATTCAGAGGTAGAGAACTTGGACGTACCGAGACCGCAGTTGAGATAATGAACGATTTTGCGGCACAGGTATCGGAATACGGCACGGTGGATAAGCCCCCGAAGATGGAGGCACGCACTATGGCTATGTTCCTTGCGCCCAAGAACAACTGATAATTATATAGAATACAAGGAGGTTTATTAAAATGCCTAAGTTAAAAACAAGAAAGGCTGTTGCCAAAAGAGTTTCCGTTACGGGTTCGGGCAAGCTTAAAAAGACAAAAGCAAACAAGCAGCATATCTTAACAAAGAAGAACACAAAGAGATTAAGAGATCTCCGTAAGTCTGATTTAGTAGATAAGACAAATATGAAGCAGATGAAGCGCTGCTTACCTTACATCTAACAGAAAGTTTACTGAATCACAATATCTAAGGAGGACTTGAACAATGGCAAGAGTTAAAGGTGCATTAAACGCACGCAAAAAACATAAAAAAGTTTTAAAAATGGCTAAGGGCTACTTCGGCGCAAGAAGCAAACAGTACAGGGTTGCTAAGCAGAGTGTAATGAAGGCTATGGCTCACAGCTTCGCAGGCAGAAAGCAGACAAAGCGTGCTTACAGAAGACTTTGGATCGTTCGTATCAACGCTGCTGCAAGACTTAACGGTCTTTCATACAGCAAGTTTATGAACGGCCTTAAAAACGCAGGCGTTACACTTAACAGAAAAATGCTTGCTGACCTTGCTGTATCGGATGCAGCTGCATTCACACAGCTTGTAAACACAGCTAAGGCTGCACTGTAATATTTATCTATACTTATTAAGACTGTCGTAAGGCAGTCTTTTTTGTTTGGGGTTGAAATACACCGTATTTTGTGTTAGAATTTAAATAAGTAAAAATGCATTTGTACGAATTACAGATATGGTTTTGCGGACGATCCGCTTTTCTCAAACAGGAGGGATGAATATGAGTTAGTAAATACTGTTTTATTACTGCCGTTTTGGTTTTTACTGTACGGCAGTTTTTTAGAAAAACCAAATTATGGGAGAAAAGAAAATTATGACAAAATACAAACTTGCCGTTTTTGATATGGACGGCACTATACTCAACACTATAGACGACCTTGCGGGCGGTGTGAATTACGCGCTTGAAAAGGCGGGGCTGCCCGTGCGCACGGTAGATTATGTGCGCTCGATAGTCGGCAACGGCATTTTTACCACAATAAAACTCTGCGCGCCCGAGGGCACGGGAGAGGAAAAGCTTGCCGAGATACACAAATATTTTGCGCCTTACTACGAGATACACCGCACCGACAACACAAGGCCTTATGACGGCATAGCCGATCTTTTGAAAAAATTAAGGGAAAACGGGGTAAAGACCGCGGTGGTTTCAAATAAATCCGATATATCGGTAAAGCCGCTTGCACAGCAGTATTTTCCCGACCTTTTCGATATGGCACTGGGTGTGCGTGAAGATACGGCCAAAAAACCTGCGCCCGATATGGTGGATAAAATTATAGAAAACTTTGGTTTTGATAAAAAAGATGTGGTTTATATCGGCGATTCCGAGGTGGATATCCAAACCGCCAAAAACACGGGGATAGACTGCATTTCGGTGACTTGGGGCTTTCGTGATGAACAGCGCCTTAAAAAAGACGGCGCAGTCGTCATTGCCGATAACTGCGCCGAAGTTTTAAAATTTATCATTTAAGCTCGAATTCCTCTCCCGCCTCAACGATCTTTACGCCCGAGGCGGTGAATTTTTCGGCCCTTGCGCGGTCGAAAAGCTTGCCCGGGGCAAGGTGTACGGGTATTGTGCATTTTGCTTTTATTATTTCGGCACATTCTATCGCCTCGGGTATGTCCATATTGTATATGCCGTCTGCGGGCAGAAAAGCGTAGTCTATGTGCCTTTGTGCAAGTTCCGTCATCTGCTGCGTTTTTGAGGTATCGCCCGCAAAGTATACCTGCATACCGTCGCCGAAAGTCAGTATATAACCGACACATTCGTCTATCGGGTGGTTTTTGTTGCAGGCCTGCACGGGTTCTATGTGTATGCCCTTAAAATCAAAAGATATATATTTTCCGTCCTTTATTGCATCCATATTTTGAAATATCTTGCAGTCGGGCTTTTTGGCGGGCTTTGAAAGCTCGTTGTGGTCGTAGTGCTGGTGTGTTACCAGTATAAGGTCTGCGGGAATATCGTAGCCTCCGCCCGCAAACGGGTCGATGTAAATGACCGTATCATTGTCTGTCAGCCTTAAACTGCCGTGTCCCTGGTATAAAACTTTTCTCATACAAAACCTTCCTTTCCCGATTTTTTTTCTATAATAATGCTTTCGCGAAAAAAGGGATACCAAACGGCATCCCCAAAAATTTATGCTTTGATTTTGTAAGTTGGGTCAACGGGACCGTTGCCGTTGCCGATGTTTTGTGATGCTGCGGATCTGATAGCGCCCGTGATAAATTCCTTAGCGCCTTTGATAGCTGCATTAAGCGGCTTGTCTGCTGCAAGACCGCAGGCAATGGCTGTACTTAAAACGCAGCCCGAACCGTGGGTATTGCTTGTTTCTATCCTGTCACCGCGGTAGTTGATTATCTTGCCCTCGGAGAAGAGAATGTCGTTGCTGTTTGCCTCAAGATGACCGCCTTTTAACAAAACGCTTGTATGCAGGTCGCGTGAAAGCTTCTGAGCGGCTTTAACGCAGTCCATATTGTTTTTGATCTCGCGGCCGAGGATAGTTTCAGCCTCGGGGATATTGGGGGTTATAACGGTTGCAAGCGGTACAAGCGACTGAAGTATCTCTGCCGCCGAAGAACTGTCCATAAGCGCAGCGCCGCTGGTAGATACCATAACGGGGTCAAAAACGATGTTTTTAACATTGTACTGCGTAAGTTTATCCGCAATAACGCCTGCAAGCGAACCGCTGCAAACCATACCTATCTTTACCGCATCGGGCATAATATCGCTTAAAATTGCATCAAGCTGATCTGCAAGAAAATCAGGCGAAACAATGGAAATATTTGTAACGCCCTGGGTGTTTTGCGCCGTAAGCGCGGTGATCGCACTCATAGCGTAGTTGCCGAATGCCGTAATGGTCTTGATATCGGCCTGAATACCTGCGCCGCCGCTGCAATCGCTGCCTGCAATAGTTAATACCTTTTTCATTTATATCACCTCATACAATAAAATTATCCGAATTTTGCTTGTTGGGTAAGGCATACCCCTGCAAAATAAATCCTTATGTATATTATACCCCGAAAAGGCTTATATGTCAAACATAAGATGTGAATTTTTTTAAATTCGGTACTTTTTACAAAAATATTTCCTGTCAAATTTGCTGTTTACAAACAAAAAAACAGCTGTAAAATAATAAAAAATAAGTGACAAATTTTTCAAAAGGTCTTGACTATAGGGCATTTTTTGTGTATAATCTGAAAGTGTGTGGTTATATTTTATTTTCCACCGCCTAATAGTAACTGAGGGGAGGGAAATTTGATGTCTGAAGTTAGAGTAAAAGAGAATGAATCTTTGGATAGCGCTCTTCGCCGTTTTAAAAGAAACTGCGCAAAGGCAGGTATAATGGGCGAGGTACGCAAGAGAGAACATTACGACAAGCCAAGCGTTAAGCGTAAGAAAAAATCTGAAGCTGCAAGAAAGCGCAAGTACAATTAAAGGAATGGTTTTATGGCTTTAAAGGAACAGCTTTTTAACGACCTTAAACAGGCTATGAAGGACAAGGATACCGCTAAAAAGGATATTGTCCAGTTAGTCCGTGCAGGTGTGTTACAGCTCGAAAAGGATAACAAGGTCGAGGCAGCCGACGAGGATGTAATGGCCGTTATCACCAAAGAGATAAAAAAGCTTAATGATGTTCTGCCCGATTTTGAAAAAGCAGGCAGACAGGATCTGATTGACGAGGCCAATAATAAAATTGCTATTTTGAAAGCATACCTTCCCGAACAGATGTCAGAAGATGCAATAAAACAGCTTATCAGGCAGACCGTTGAAGAAACAGGCGCCGTATCTATGAAAGATATGGGCAAGGTTATGGGCGCAGTAAGCGCAAAGACCAAGGGCCGTGCCGATAACAAACTGGTCAGTC
>CAMNCZ010000134.1 GCA_946534775.1 uncultured Eubacteriaceae bacterium | reverse complement strand
CGTTTCGGCAACGCCCATAATTTTTGTAAATTTTATTTTTTCGACCTTAAATCAGGGTTTCCCTAAAAGGTAATTTATGACATAAGAAAAAATTTATTTTAGAAGGAAGTAAATTTAATGAAAAGATTTTTAAAAAGTTTTGTGAGTCTTGCGCTTGCGGCAAGTATTTCTTTTGGGTCGGCCCTTGTTTATACGGGTGTCGGCGCGGTAAGCGTGTATGCGGAAGATACGCTTGATATCTCCATATCAACGGGCAGTATGGAAGGCAGTAATACAGCGGTAGACGGCGACGGACATATCGAACTGAAGTTTTACGCACCCTCGCTGCAAAATCTTAATGCGGCAAAAAATGCGGGTTATACAAAGTTTGTTATCAATTATGAGATATACAACTATACCGCAAGCGGCACAGCAGGCGCGCAGTCGTTTTTAAGCTGCGGCAAAATGTGGGAATTAGGCAACTGGACCACTATAGACGAAGGCAGCAAAACAGGCAGCGTTTATATGGATATCTCGTCTTTTGACGACAGCACAAACAATGCATATTACGGCATACAGTTTTGTAATATGACGGGCACGGTGTCGTATAAGATCACCTCTGCCAAACTTGTAAAGGACGGCAGTTCATCGGGCGGCAACTCGGGCGGTGGTTCGCAGACAAGCGACACTATAGAAGATGTAAACGGCGATGTGGAACTTAATTATGCAAAGCTTTTGCAGGAATCGCTGTATTTTTACGATGCCAATATGTGCGGCACTGACGTTGATGAAAACAGCCTGTTCAGCTGGAGAAACGATTGCCATACGGATGATGTGAAAGCGACCTATAACGGCAGGACCATCGATTTAAGCGGCGGCTATCACGATGCGGGCGACCACGTTAAATTCGGCCTGCCTGCGGCTTTTTCGGCATCTATGCTGGGCGTCAGCTATATGGAATATAAAAATATATATGACGATTACGGCATAACAGCGCACTATAAGCGTATAATGGACAGATTTGTCGATTATTTTGAAAGATGCACCGTTATGGACTCAAACGGCAAGGTCGAGACATTCTGCTATCAGGTAGGCGAGGGCAACGCAGACCACGAAAGCGGCTGTTCACCCGAAAAACAGACAGGTTCAAGGCCCGTGTACTTTACAAGCGCAAGCGACCCTTGTACAGATATCGTGTGCGAAACTGCGGCAGCTCTTGCTATTTACAGTATCAACTTTAACGATGAAAAGGCGCTTGAATATGCAAAGGCACTTTTTGAATACGCTCAGACCAACCCCAACGGTTTAAGCAAAGGCCGCGAAGAACGGAATATAAAATTTTATCATTCGGGAAGTTATGATGATGACCGTGCTTTTGCGGCGGCTATGCTGTATAGGGCAACGTCGGACAACAACTATAAAACGATTTATGACAATATAAACAACAGCGGCGGTCTGAACTGCGGCTGGCCTGCATCCTGGGATGATATAAAGGCACTTGCGGTAATGTATCCTCCAAACGGCGGTATGGCAAACAGCAAAGTTTCCGAATATGTAAACGAAAGAGCGCTTTATTCAAAAAAGCCCGACGGTTATGTGGTGGTTGACGGTTGGGGCAGCGCAAGATACAACGCTTCACTCCAGTTTTTGGGGCTTTTAAGCGATAAAAGGACAGGCTCGGACAATTTCGGTGAGTGGGCAGAAGGTCAAATGTCCTATCTTTTGGGCAATAACAGCGGCAAACACTGCTTTGTTATCGGCTACAACCAATTCAGCGTTAAAAACCCACACCACAGGGCTGTTTATGATTTGAATGATTTTGCCAAAGGTCAGGATAAAGCAAAACACATTCTGCTGGGTGCGCTTGTTGGCGGCCCGGGCGATATGGCATCCAATTATACGGACAGTGTGACTGATTTTAATCAAAACGAAGTTGCACTCGACTACAATGCCTGCCTTGTATGTGCAGCTGCGGCGCTTTGCGATTATAAACTCAACAAAGGTACGGACGAGGAGAAGGCACTTCAAAGCACGGTCGATGTCACAAAAATTTCCAATATAGAGTTAAGAACATTTGAATCGGCGCTTAAAGGCGATGTAAACAACGACGGCACTGTCGATACAAAAGATGCATTGGCAATACTCAACCACGCCTCGGGCCTGGAATTGCTTGAGGACACATCAAACGCCGATATGAACAACGACGGCAAGATAGACCTTATCGATGCTGTACTGCTTTCAAAATAAATAGCTTTACGGGAGAGAAAAATGACGACGGGATATGTACATTCAATAGAAACTTTCGGGCTGGTTGACGGGCCCGGCATACGTTTTATCGCGTTTATGGCGGGCTGCGCGCTGCGCTGCAATTTCTGCCACAACCCCGACACCTGGGATAAAAGCGCGGGGGAAGCCACCACACCCGAGGAACTTATAAAACGCGCCCTGCGCTATAAAACGTACTGGCGCGACAACGGCGGCATAACCGTAAGCGGCGGCGAACCGCTTTTGCAAATAGATTTTATAACGGAATTTTTTAAACTTGCAAAGCAAAAAAACGTGCACACGGTAATAGACACCGCGGGGCAGCCGTTCACGCGCGAAGAGCCGTTTATATCAAAGTTTGACGAGCTGATGAAATACACCGACCTTTTGCTGCTTGACATAAAGCACATAGACAACGATATGCATACAAAAATAACGGGGATGAAAAACACAAACATCCTTGATATGGCAAAATATCTTTCGGAAATAAAAAAGCCTGTCTGGATACGACACGTTCTGGTCCCCGACTGGAGCGACAACGATGATGCACTCCATAAACTGCACGATTTTATCGAAACGCTTGATAACGTGGAACGTGTCGAGGTACTGCCCTATCATAATCTGGGTATGTCAAAGTACGAAAAACTCGGTATCGACTATAAGCTTAAAGACGTGCGCCCGCCCGATGACGAGCGCATAGAAAACGCCAACAAAATACTTGAAACGGCAAAATACAAAAAATAGACAAAAAACCTTCGGCCCGATAACCGAAGGTTTTTTTGTATATTGGCTTATTAATTTTCGTCAAGTATTCTTGCAGCGCCTACATAAGTGTTAAGTGCATAATCACTGTTTATATCAGATATGGTAACACCGTTTGCTGCGCCGTTTGTAGAATGGATATATTCGCCGTTGCCTATGTACATACCAACGTGAGATATTTCGGACTCACCGCCTGTGTTAAAGAACACAAGGTCGCCGGGACGAAGGTCCTCTTTGGCAACTCTGGGGCCGTCATTTATCTGATCGCGTGAACGGCGGTCAAGTGTAATGCCGAAGTCCTGATATACCGAGTAAATAAAGCCCGAGCAGTCAACGCCCGATGTAAGGCTTGTACCACCGTAAACGTAAGGTGTGCCGATAAACTGCTTAGCGTAGGTTATCATTTCATCAGCCTTTACGGTTGCAGGTGCTTCATTATCGTAATTTACTCTCTGTGCCCTTGAATTATCGTAAACCGTATTTTCGGGCTTGATACCGTTTTTAAAATCAACAAATTCGGCCTTTACATACCCTACTCTGTCGTGGTCATCCATAACTTTTATCCAGCCGCCGTCAGCAACACCGACTATATTAAAAGTATAACCGTTGGGGTAACATTCTATAACATCCGAATCGGTATTTGCCTCTTCCCTTAAATTAAGAGAGGTCGATGTGATAACAACATATACGCCGTTATCCGATGCAATATCCGCCTTGGCGATATCTTCATCTTCCACTGCGGGTTCAATGACCTTTACGGTTGATTTTGCCTTTGCGCTCACGCCGCCGAGAAGATCGACAAGGCCGCCCGTTACATCATCATTGTATACATAACCGCTCTTGTCGTTGTAAGTAACTGTATACCACTCACCCTCGGTGCCTGTCACCGTAATAGTCTGTCCTTTGCTTACAACACCTATAACAGCCGAAGTGATATCGGCATTTTCGCGTATATTTATAAACTCCTCTTCAACTACCGCATCAGCCTGTGTTAACGTAACAAAATCCTGTTTTACATAAGCAACGCCGCCCGAAGCTGTAGCCAGCTTGTACCAACCGTCCTTATTTTCGGTTACCGTTACCATAACACCGTTTGAAAGTCTTTTAATGACCTCCGATGATGTCGAGGCTTCTGTTCTTATATTTACATCTTCCGCATTGATCATGCCTTTTGTTGCGGCAAAGGCACTGCTTGACATACCAAGTGCCATCACCAAGCCAATAGAAAAGCTTTTTCTCAAAAAGCCGGCCATGGGTTTCACTCCTTTATAATTTTCACCTAATCATTCTTTTGTATTGATCTTTTTTGTACGAGTCAGACAGAAAGAAAACCCGCAATAAAAATTGTTACATAATTGTTACAAAATTATTATATTAGAAAAGTGGCTGAATGTCAACACTTTATGGCAATAATTAATATTTTTGTAACATTTAGGTTTAAAATATAAATCTTCGTATGCAAAATTTAGCAAATTGCACAACTTTCCCGTCAGTTTCTTGTTTGTTTTGACAAATTAACACAAACTTTTTATTTTCTTGTGCAATTTATCTGATAAATTCGGCTTATTTTATAATTAATGGTAAACGTATTTTTTAGCCGTAGATATATTTTACCATATTGCCTGTAACAATACAATAACAGCAATATTATATTAATGTTACAGTTTTATGATAATTTTTACAAAAAAAGCCGATGCAAAAACATCGGCAAAAATCTTAAAGTAAACGACATTTAAAAATGTCCTTTACTATAATTACGAAAGCTTATTAACAGCCTTAGCAAGACGTGATTTCTTGCG
>CAMNCZ010000133.1 GCA_946534775.1 uncultured Eubacteriaceae bacterium | reverse complement strand
ACTTGAGGAAATGGGCTTTGAGATAGAGGCTTCTCACCACGAGGTTGCAGAGGGTCAGCACGAGATCGACTTTAAATATGCAAACGCTTTAAAGACAGCCGACAATGTAGTTGCATTCAGACTTGCGGTTAAGACCATTGCAAAGAAATACGGCCTTCATGCAACATTTATGCCCAAGCCCATTTTCGGCATCAACGGTTCGGGTATGCATACAAATATGTCGATTTTCAAAGACGGCAAAAATGCATTTTACGATCCTTCCGATGCACTCGGCCTTTCAAGCACGGCTTACAGCTTTATTGCAGGCGTGTTAAAGCACGTTGCGGGCTTCACCGCAGTTACAAACCCGCTTGTAAACAGCTATAAGAGACTTGTACCCGGTTATGAGGCTCCCTGCTATATCGCTTGGTCGGCATCAAACAGAACGGATATCATCCGTATCCCCGCTTCAAGAGGCGCAGGCACACGAGTTGAGTTAAGAAGCCCCGACCCCTCGACAAACCCCTATCTTTGCCTTGCGGTTTGCCTTGCGGCAGGTCTTGACGGCATCAAAAACAATATGCCCGCACCCGAAAGCGTTGATATCAACCTTTTCCGTTCAACTCAGGAAGAACGTGATGCTCTCGGCGTAAAGAACCTTCCCGGCAGCCTTTACGAAGCTATCGTGGCTATGGAAGAAGACGGTCTTGTAAGAGAAGTTCTCGGCGAACACTGCTACAAAGCCTTTGTTAAATCCAAAAAGGCAGAGTGGGATCAGTTCAGAATGTTCGTAAGCCAGTGGGAGATCCAGAACTACCTGTCAAACTATTAATAATCAAAAATCTTTTTTTCGGGCTGTCCTTGCGACAGCCTGTTTTAACAATAAGAGGGTGTTGTATATGTTGGGAAACGATGTTTTTATCGCATTTTCAAATAAAAATACGGCGTTATCCATTGCAAAGACCGTTATGGCGGCGGGTTTTAATGCGGCCTGCGCGGTGCTTACCGCGGGTGCACTGAAACAAAAGCTGACATATTACGACTGTGGGATAGTTATATGCGGCTGTCGTTTCGGAGATGAAAATATAAACGCACTTTTGCCCGAAATACCCGAAACATTCAACATTATTTTGATAGGCACCCCCGACCAGCTTGCCTACTGCGATGACGAACGTGCGGTAAAGCTTGCCGTGCCGATAAATGCAAACGAACTTATCTGTTATATGGATATGCTGCGCCCCGAATTGCCCGACGGCCACAAAAAACGCTCGGCCGAGGACAGGCAGCTAATAGAAAGGGCGAAAAAATTTCTGATCACCCACTACAATATGACCGAGGCGCAGGCACACCGTTTCCTTGAGAAAAAAAGTATGGAAACGGGCAGGACAATGGCGGAAACGGCAAAAAAAATACTGAATTAAAATATTTTGGCACAAAGATGTCTCGTTTTAAGGGGCATCTTTTTTATTGAAAATATTTATGTCACATATTTTCCGCTTTGCAATATCTTAAAAGTAGAAAAACAAATTTAAAGGAGGCGGCTGATATGCCGACATTTGATATTTTCAACTGTAGTTCAAACAACAATAACGAAGCCGTTGGCGGCGTTACGGGTTCTGCGGGCAACAAGGTAAAAGACGAGTGCATAATCGCTTTTAAAGTGTACGATTTCTGTAGGATGCAGGAATGTCTTACCGCGGATAACTTCGGACCCGCACGCGCTGCGGCCGACAGCACCTACTGCGACAGAACGGTCAGCGAGGGGGATGTTATCGTACCGCCAAGCGCAACAAGCTCGGTCACGATAGAAAATCTTTCCGTACAGCGCGTTGTTATCGTAAACAAAACACCCAATCCGTTCAGACCCGGTTACTGGGATATCGACCTTAAATACGTTTTCTGTTACAGGATAGTTTTCCACGACGTAAACGGAAACGAGATATGCAATGTAAACGCGCAAAACTCCTACAACAGCCGTATGACATTGTTTGGCTCCATCGCAACGGAAACGCTTATTTCAAGCGATATCTTCGGCGGTACGGGCGAGTCCGCAGACCTTCCCGCAGACCCGTTTGTAATTGTCGAAAGCAAGGCCGTTGCTCTTGCTGCCGATATCCACTACAACCGCTGCTGCTGCGATACGGAAGAGTCGCTTCTTGACAATGCGGATATTCACGTTACTATCGGCCTTTTCGCCATTGTAAAACTGTTCAGGCTTGTAAACCTTGTGGTTGAAAGCAAGGGCTTCTGCATACCCAACGAGTGCGAGGACATTTCGTCGGTAGATGCCTGCGAGTTCTTCAACAGCCTCGATTTCCCGATGGATATTTTCGCACCGCCTCAGCGTGCCGAGTTTGTTGCGGGTGTAAGCGCAAATATCCCCGCAAACAACAATAGCAATACTTCAAGCGGCGGCTGCGGCTGTGGCTGCAATAGCGCAGGCACAAACACGGGCTGCACAAGATGCGGTTCAAACACGGTAAGATAAATACACGAAGGACGGGGCCGTAAAAAGCCCCGTTTTTCGGTGTTTTAGTCTTGGCAGAAGGGGCAGTGGAGTATTCCGAAAAAATATGTTGTTAAAACGTTGGTTGTATGTTATAATCCTATTAAAGAGGTGATAATATGGCAGGGCTTGAATATGTAAAGTTTGAAAAACTGAATAATATTTTCAAGGCGGAGTTTGGCGCGGCATTCAAGGCCGTTAAAGCGCCCGATAAAAACGAACTGTTTTTTTACTTTGACAATATGTACAGGGTATGGTACTACAGTGCGCTTTTTCACGAGGCTTTTGCGACACCTGCCGTATTTGCGGACATCTGGTTTGGCAATGACGGGGTGAATGTGTGTATACCGAAGATAGAAGATACGGATATCGGTTTTGGCTGGAAAAAATTTACGGTGGAAGAACATCCGTTTATAGGCGACCTTTCCGTGCTTGCCGAGGTGGTTGACGAGGGCGCGGCCTTTGACGATATAACGAACGAACTTCTGCCCGATGATTTTGCGGAATATGCGCGGCGCTTTACGTTTTGCGACAATATCTATATATCGTATCTGGTGGAAATAGCGCGGGAAATGGGTATTATAAAACGTGTGCCCGCAATACGCATCGCAAGGTATCTCTCTACCGCGAAAGGACGCAGTATGTCGCAGCTTTCGCCCGAAACGGCGTTTGAGAAAATAATCGAATGTGCGGCAAAAATTTTCTGCCGTAAGTTTGCGACCGTTTTCGGCAACTGCCCGGGGCTGAATAAGTCACTTGTGTACAACTGGCTTGAAAATACCTATCTTACCGATGATATTTACGCCGATCTGTATGATTTGGCAGGCTATGACATAATCGACCTTTGGAAAAACGACAGGGAGCATATCTCCGAACTTGACGAGGGGGACCGCGCGGCGCTTTCGTCGGTCTATCCGATCGGCAGAATGATAGACAGATATTTCCTGACGCCGTTTGGCAGATATTTTCAGCTTATCCAGCCCATTTATTACCACCCGTTTTCATTTGAACGCGAACTTGAATACATCTTTAAAAACGGTGTGAGGGATGATTATGACAATGCACTTGCGGTATTTGCGCCGTCAAGCTTTTATCGCCTTACATCTATAGGAAAACGGCTGCTTACGGATGAGAAAAAAGATGTTCCGTTTGCGCTTTCGGAAATTGAAATGGAAAATTATCTGGCGCAGATGATGAAATATTACAAATAACTTACAAAAAGAAAGGGAGTAATGAAAATGTGGGAAAGAAGTGAACTTAAAGCCGCGGCAAGAGAAACTTTGCAGCGCACATACTGGGCAAGCGTGCTTGTGTCGCTGATAATGATGATAGTGGGCGGCAACGGCGGCATTAAATTAAGCTACAATGTAAATGTGCCGATCGGACAAAATCAAGCGATACACGCAACGGGGCAGGATCTCAACAACGCAAACCAATACATACAAGACAGCATCGCGGACAGAGATGATATCGATATGGATGACATAGATGACATTGAAGATCTGCCGCCCGAGGTCAAAAATGCGCTTGCGCGTGAGTCGGACACGCCCGAGGCGGACCGCGCGGCCTATATGGCATCTTTTATGGCGTTTATGGCGGTTTTTGCAGTGGTTTTTGTGATAGTTATGATAGTGTTAACAGTGCTGGCAACATTTGTCTTTATGCCTCTTCTGGTAGGCTGCGAACGCTATTTTATCCGCGCGGGCAGCGACGAGGGCAAGATAGACGATGTTGTTTTTGCCTTTAAAGATAACTACAAAAACGTGGTTTGGGTAATGTTTGTAAGGCTTATGAAAATTTTGGGCTGGTCACTGCTTTTAATTATTCCGGGTATAATCAAAAGCTACGAATACAGGATGATACCTTATCTGCTTGCGGAAGACCCGTCAATGAGCTGTGATGAGGCCTTTGCGACCACCCGCAAAATGATGGACGGCAACAAATGGGATACATTTGTGCTGGGACTTTCGTTTATCGGCTGGGTAATACTTGGCGCCCTCACCTGCGGCCTTGGCCTTGTTTTCTGGGTAAATCCGTATATAAACCTGACAAATGCCGAGCTTTATCTTACGCTTAAAGCACAAAACTTTATCAGTTTTGACGATACGAATAAATTTGATGATACTTTCAATAATAACAATAATGATTTTGCAGCTTTGTAAAAAGAGGACCCTTCGTTTGACGAGGGGTCTTTTGCTTTGCGGGGCTTTACAACGCTTTCGGCAAAAATAAGCGAGAAAGTGCCTAAACGGACGGAATGAAAGCAGCGATAACAGACAGCACCGACGAGGAGGGTGCGCAGTTTTCAAAAAAACGGGCGATCATATCA
>CAMNCZ010000132.1 GCA_946534775.1 uncultured Eubacteriaceae bacterium | reverse complement strand
AAAAGTTATATCTTAGTCAGGTTTAAACAGGATTATATCGACAATCTGGTGGATACTTCGCAAAAACTGCCCTGCTATGTGGAATGTGAAACCATATACCGCGAAAGCAGCGACAGCAGCGAAAACGAAAACAAGATAACGCTTCCGGGCGGTGTGGAACTTGACTATCCTACCGATTTGGCGGAATATCCCGACAACGTAACGCCAAACACCGATATCAGCGTACAAAAAACCGGTAATTTTAACATTGAAGACAACAAAATATCTTTTGAAATAGTTGTGTATTCCGACAAAGGCACGGGCCCCGTCAATATCACGGACAGCTTTACCGTTATGGACGAGTATAAAAACTTATACGGCATTGAGGGCACACCTACAGTCAGTATAGAAAAACACAGCTGTACATCCGTCACGGTCGCAGACCCCTACTCCGACCCCGCGGTCGAAGGCAGCGTAAGCGTCGGTGACAAGACAGACGGCGACTACAGTTCCTATTTACCTACGGCACAATCCCTTGAAAACCTGGAAAGCGCAAGGCAATTCAGCATAAACGGGCTTCCTGCTTTAGGTGAAAAAGAATGTTATGTTATCAATTATGAATTTACTTTAAAAGATTTTGATGCGGCGCAGTATTACGGCATCAACAACACGGCTTCCGCCTCTACCGAGGATACAAAGCTTAACAAGCCCGTTTCAAGCAGCGGCAGCGCTTATGTACCCGTTCAGAAGACAAACCTTATTAAAAAGGAAAGAAGCTACACCACAACAGACAACGGTGACAGCAAAACTTATAACTGGACAATTACGGTAGGCACTCAAGACGGTACAGCCGTATACCTGAAAAACACGGCCCTTAAAGATACAATGATTGTCGGCAACACCAATTTTGACGGTCTGCCCGCAAGTAATTTGGTTATAAAGGATAAAAACGGAAATGCGGTATCTCCGTCCGACACGACTTTCAAAATTATAACCAAAAATATCACGGTAGACGACCAAGAATACGAAGTGATCGACCACATCGAATTTTTGGAGAACTGCGAACAGTATTACACGATCGAATACCAAACCACAACCGATAAAACGTGGGATGGTCAGTCGGTCCGCAATACCGCAGTACTTACCGACAGCAGCGGCCTGTCCGTCGGCAATTCTTCTGCCGATATAGGTCAATACGAAAACACGGGCGGCAGCATCTCAAAGAGCTACACCGATAACGGTATTGCTACAGGCGATGGTGCTTCCATACGCAAATCGGCCTGGACGGTAAATATCGAAGTTCCCGCAACGGGAATACCCGCAGGAAAATTTGAGGACACACTCGATAACGCCGATAAAGGTCAGCACTACTCAACCGAAGATGTTGAAAGCGTAATTGCAGCGGTAGAAGCGTTTAACGAAAGTTTAAACGAACCCGCCGCGAACAATTTAAGATTTATAAGCCTTGACGGCAGCGAGGTTTCTGCCGATATCGCAAAAACAGGCGGACAATACAAAGGTTTTGTATTTGACTGCGACAAGATAGAACAAAGCGATATAAAAGCGGGCGACAACAAATTGACGCTTACCTACACTTCAAGCATAGACACAAGCCAAATTCCCGGTACTCTCGCTGAACTTACTTTCCATAACACATCGTCGTTAAGCGGCAGATCGACAAGCGCAAACGGTTATCACTACAAACCGCTTGTTGTAAAGTACAATCACGCTTGCAATGCTTCCGATTATGTCGATTGGAACGAAATAACCGACAGTATGATGAATTGGTATGTCAGCATAGATCTTTCGGAAGCCGACGGAGACAAGCTGGTCGTAACCGATGAAATGCCCGACGGCCTTACACTTAAAGTGTTGTGGGGCTGGTACGGCAACATCAGTTATCAGGCATCGACAGCTTTGCTGTACGACCCCGAAACAAGCATAGGCAGATTAAGGGTATACGGCACAAACAACGAGGAAGTTACACTCACTTTCGAGACGACCGTTGACGATAACAACAACGCAGTCACCGTAATAACGGGCGATTTTGACAAAATAAGGGATAAGACCCTTATATTAAATTATAAAACCCTTATCGGCAGTGAGAACTACTCTTCGACCGAAAAGAAAACCGTTGTATTTACAAACAAGGTAAATGTAAAAGACGGAAATGATGTGGAATACGGCACAGACGAAAACGCTTATACCACTCATCTTCCTATAAAAGAAAGCGATCATAAACCCGTCACCAAGACAAGTTCACTGGTAACGGAAAACAAAATCGACAAACTTCGCTATCAGGTATATCTTAACCCCGATGGCGAACGCTATGCACTTGAAGGCGATAAATACGACCTTACGGATATCTTGAAATACCAAAGCGACAGCAACGGTGTCAAAAGAAACATCGCCATAGACCCGTCAAGCATAAAACTTTATTATGCAAGACAGGAACTGCTGCCAAGTAAATGGTACGATCCCGAAGTCGTCGAGGAAATGCAAGACAATGATATAGAAACGTTCGATGATTTTCTGGAATTTTTGGAAATGATTGGTTATACATACGACGATCTGTTTGTAAACGCAGGCTTTATAAACACATACGGTTATCCCACTATCCCAACGGGCAGACTGTTAAAGGTACGCGAAGTTGAGTCAACGGACTGGGATTTCTCCTTATCCGAAAAAGTGGAAGGCAGCGGCAATGTTAAAACATACAGTGAGATCATAAACGCAAAGATCCCCGATGAAACTCCGTTTATACTCGAATACGACTATACATTGGATATTTCGGCGGCAGAGGCGCAGGATACCACGGTAGGTGCAAACAACTCCATCTCCATAGACGGACTTATAAAAAGCACTTATGTATGTGACAATACAAACACTTCATATTCCGCATACAAAAGCACAGCGGGTATGAGCCACGCCTACTCCATAGTAAAAGTTTGCAGGGATGATTACAACATAACTATTCCCGGCACGGAATTTACGCTTTACAAACACACAAGCGGCGATAATTACCAAACAGCCGAATATGAGCCCGTATATACCTTCACTACCGACAGCGAAGGCAAGGTCAAGCTTACTATCGGCGGAAACAGTGTTGCCTTTACCGACAGCAATAATCAAACCGTTTCACTTGTAAACAACACGCTTTATTACTTTGTGGAAACCAAACCGGCCGAAGGTTATAAGTTAGATCCTTCACCAAGAAAGATCTATTTTATCAAAAACGGCACCAACCACAGCGGCGAGACTCCGTCAAAGCCCAATACTCTGCCAAGCGATATAGTATATCTTGAGGACAGAAACAAGGTGGAATATTATGAGAACTCCCGTGAGGATCTCACAGATATCCATCTTAAAAAACAATGGCTGGACAAAGACGGCAATTTGATAGACAACTACACGGATGCCGATGAAATTGCAGTCAAGGTACACAGAAAACGTGCAGCGGTAACGCTGAATACGGATGAGGTCACTGTACACTATAACGTAAACAACACATGTAACGGTATGGTATTTTCTTATAACCCGGACAGAAACGGTTATTCAACACTGTTTACCGATACCGAAGGTGTAGCGCACGAATATGATAAGACCTATATTAGAGGTTCAACTTTAGTTATCAGGTATGACACAGGTACAAGCGACAGCTATAATTTTAACGAATACAGAGAAGCAGAAGTACGAAACGGAATGAACTTCAATCTCACTGTTGGCGACAAAACTTATACTTCCGCTAATTTCAAACTTGTAAAACCCGATAGCGGAAACTTCTACTTTGAACTTTGTGTTGTACTTGACGACAATGCCAATTTGGAAATGCTGCAAACAAACCAAAATCAGATGTATATGCCTTATACGGACACCGCATGGTACCAAACAACACCAACTTGGTATAGCGGACCGCAACAGACCGGTCCCGGATACGGTAAGTGGGTTTGGGATTATACAGTGAACGGTTTTGTTTGGAGCGAACAGCCAATTCCTTTGGTTACAAGCCAACAATACAAACTGGATATCTCATCCGATATTTCTACGGCATATACTTTAAGCGATTATGCGGAGGACCCGACATTCGCAGCCAAGGAATACAAGATAAAAGCAACCGAAAATTGGCAGCTTGGTATCTACGACCTTCCTCTTTCCGAAACGGTAGACGGCGTAAACTATGTATACACCTACTACATTACGGAAGACGAGGTTGACGGATGCGAGGCACCTGTCTATATTTACAAAAACACAAATTACAGCGGTCAGACGCCCGACTTTACAAAGGGTACCGTAACTATCCAAAACCGCTTGCAGGAAAACACGGATGAAACATTTGTGCTTCCCGCAACAGGCGGTATGGGTACACGCCCCTACACTGTCGGCGGTATTATCGCAATAACAACAGCAATACTGCTGTTTATCAAAAAAAGACGAGAGATCGTCTGAAACACATAAACAAAAGGAAATGCCGAGCCGAAACATATCGGCATTTCCACAAAATTATATAAAAGAAAGGAATAACGATTATGAAGAAAAATTTAAAAAGATTTGTAGGCGCAGCTTTAACAGCAGCAATGTTATTTAGTGTATCAAGTATTTCAACCTTTGCGGAAGACGACCCCGCATACAGCATAACTATCAACGAAACGGGAGCGCAAGCAACAGCGCACACATACAAAGCATATCAGATCTTCAAAGGCGACGTTCAGGGTACGGGAAGCAATGCCGTTCTTGCCAACCTTAACTGGGCAGATGATTTTGACGGTGCAGGATTCCTTGCAGATGCTCCAGCCAAATTGGGTCTTACTGCAGCGCAGGCCGCCGATGCATCCTCTGTGGCTAAGTGGCTTAGCG
>CAMNCZ010000131.1 GCA_946534775.1 uncultured Eubacteriaceae bacterium | reverse complement strand
TTTACAGTTATCAAAATACTGTATCGAAAATATTTGTTGTTGTGAATTGGTTTTTTGCTGCTGTCATTTATCTTTCAAAAAATCCTCGATATTTTTCCACGCTGTGTTTACCGAACCCTGTGCAAAGAAAGGTTTTCCGCCGCCGCGGCCGTTAAGCTGAGTGTTCATATCCTTTACAAGTGCTTTAAGATCGCCGTCTTTTTGTGCAACTGCATATTTGTAACCGTTTTCATCATCACCCGAAAATACCGCGACAAGGCCGCTGTTCTGTTCGATAAGCGCTGCTGCAAGCTTTCTTACGCTGTCGGGCGGGAGATTTTTTTGATTTAAAACTATCTTATCGCTTATGCCTTTGTAATTTTCCGCTATCATATTGAGCATATTGTTTTCGGATTCGCTTAATTTTATCTTTAACTGCTGATTTTCATTTAAAAGTCTTTCAACTGCCGAAGATGTTTCAAAAACTTTGGCGGAAAGCAAATTTGATATAACGGAGTTTTCCTCGACGGCGGCTGCGCAGTATTCATAAGCGCGTTTTCCGCATATCATCTCTATCCTGACACCCTCATGGAATTTTTGTACGGAAATAAGTTTTACAATACCTATCTCCGCTGTAGTATCAACGTGTGTTCCGCAGCAAGCGCAGGTATCGCCGCCCGGGAAACGGATTATGCGTACATCGCCTTCAAGTTCTTTTTTACTGCGGTATTTAAGCTCTTTAAGTTCATCGGGCGTCGGATACAATATTTCTATATGATGATTTTCAATGATATAGTCGTTTACGGCAGCTTCTATTTCCTTTAGCTGTTCTTTTGTGATATCGCCGTCAAGGTCAACGGTTATCATATCCGCGCCCATGTGAAAACCGACATTGTTATAGCCGAATCGCGCATTAATAAAGCCGCTTACTATATGTTCGCCCGAGTGCTGGACCATAAGGTCAAAACGGCGTGCCCAGTCTATAATGCCGTGAACCTGTGTGCCCTCGGGAAGTTCCTTGGTTGTATAGTGGATCACATCATCACCGTTTTCCTGTACATCATAAACCGATATGTCGTTTAATTTGCCTTTATCGCAGGGCTGACCGCCGCCTTCGGGATAAAAAGCCGTTTTATCCAATATTACAATATAGCCTTTATCGGTTTTTTCGCATTTTTTTACCAGAGCATCAAATTCTTTTATATACGCTGAGGTATAATATAATTTTTCTGTCATTTTAGCTGCCTCTTTTTATTAATTTTTTGTGTATTTCATACTGTCTGTGATAATTTTTTGAACTTTTGACGGAAGTTCCTTTATCTCTTCTTTGGTAAGGTCGGCGGTTTCGATAGGTGGGTGTATAACTATATTTACACCGCTTGAACCGTCAAGTTTATCCTTGTCACCGTCGATAACACGGTATGTGCCGTCAAGGGTAATGGGAACGATAGGCACTTTTGCCTTAATTGCAGGCTTGAAACTGCCTGCTTTAAACTCCTTTACGGGACCGCCTTTGCTCCGTGTACCCTCGGGAAAGATTATCATACTGTAGCCGTCACGCAGCTGTTCGTAGGCTTTTATTATTACCTGCATAGATTGTTTCATATCGTCACGGTCCATAAAAAGACAGTGGGTATGTTCCATCCAGTACCATAAAGCGGGAACTTTTCCGAGTTCCTTTTTTGCCACGAAGCCTTTGTTGCATTTAAGCAGGCCGCAGAGTGCCAGTATATCGAAATTGCTTTGATGATTTGCCACAAAAAGAACGGGTCTGTCTGTAGGGACATTTTCAAGCCCCGATATCTCCATATCGGCACCGGAATTTTTTATACAACTTCTTCCCCAAGCCTGCACAACGGAATTTGAATAATTATCGTGAGCAGTCATATCCCCTGATTCCAACAACTTGTTGCATTTAGGCCTGTAAAATTGCATTTTTACCAAGCCAAGGACTACCGCACACTGATATCTGAAAGTATTTATCATTTTTTGGCTCCTTTTTAAAAAAAATTCTTTTTATATTTGTAAAAGTATGGTATAGTAATAGTATAAGGTTTTTTTGAAAAAAAAACAAGAGATAATTAATGATATTTTTTTTAATTTTTAGGGGGTTATTATTATGATGCCAATGGATGCATGGTTAAAGCTTTGTAAACTGATGAAAGAGGACGAACTTTATCCGTTAAAAACTTTTACTATTTTGGGACATCCCTCGCTTGCGTACTACGCAAAAAGGGATAGATTCGACAACCTTATTTTTTACGGTGAGCCTAAAATGGGCGGCCTTAAACTGGCAGAACCTATAGTAATGGGCAAAAAAGAATTTGTTGCGCTTTACCCGCTGTATTTCAGTAAGGAACTGTTTGCGGATAAATACAGGGATATCATCCCCGATGCTCCGTTTATCTTCCCACTTATAGACCATTTTATTGTAAAAGAACAGGATTTTCTGGAGGCAGACGAATTTGTCGAGGAAAAACCGAAGGAAGAGGACGAAGTCAATGTTCAAAGCCACGAAGACGATCATCTTCGTGCAAAAAACAGGAACAAATAATTATTTTGATTTTTGCGGAGTACTATGATGAAAGAAAGAGAAGTTGCTTTATATGCTATAATTGATATTTTAAACGAAAAGGCGTACAACAATATCGTTTTAAGGCGCACCCTTTCACAAAACAGTCATTTATCAATGGTGCAGAGGGCTTTTGTAACGGAGCTTGTAAACGGTACACTGCGCAATAAAATAAATATAGATTATATTATATCGCTGTATTCAAGGACACCGATAGAAAAAATGAAGCCTGTTATTATAAATAATCTCAGGATAAGTGTGTATCAAATAATGTATATGGATAAAGTGCCCGACAGTGCTGCCTGCAATGAGGCTGTTGAACTTACAAAAAAGAAGGGGTTTGGTACTCTTGCGGGCTTTGTGAACGGTGTACTGCGCAATATCGCAAGAAATAAAAACAATATACGTTATCCCGACAGAGAAAAACAGCCCATAGACTATATTTCGGTGAAATATTCTTACCCGCTTTGGCTGATAGAATATTGGCTTGAAGAACTGGATATAGATACGATAGAGAAAATATGCCTTTCAAACAGGGTACCGCCTAAGGTCAGTGCGTGTACAAATACGCTTAAAACCGATAAAAGCGGGCTTAAAAAGGCGCTTTCTGACGATAATATAGCTATGACCGACGGTGTGTTCAAGGAAAATGCGCTGTATCTGTCAAAAACACGCGATATTACCGAAACAGCGGCTTTTTCAAACGGTTTGTATCACGTTATGGACGAAAGTTCTATGCTTGCGGTGGATATACTTGCGCCCAAAAAAGGCGACAAAGTGCTTGACTGCTGCGCTGCACCGGGAGGAAAGAGCTTTTACTGCGCCTATAAAATGGAAAATAAGGGTGAGATCATTTCCGCGGATATATATGAACATAAGCTGGAACTTATACGAAGCGGCGCCGAAAGACTTGGTATAGATATAATCAAGACCGTACTTTCCGATGCAGCCGTACATAACAAGGCTTATGACGGACTTATGGATTGTGTCCTTGCAGATGCACCCTGTTCCGGATTTGGTTTGTTCCGTAAAAAGCCCGATATAAAATACAACAAAACAATGGAAGATGTGGAGGCACTTGCAAAGATACAAAGGGATATTTTAGGCACCTGTCAGGCTTATGTAAAGAAGGGCGGCTGTCTGGTCTATTCCACCTGTACGATATCTTTAAAAGAAAATCTTGAAAATATGCGGTGGTTCTGCGAAAATTTCGGTTTTGAGGCAGATGATATACAAAAATATCTCAATTTTGAGTGCAAAACAGCAAAAGACGGTTATATTCAAGTTCTTCCGTGTGATTTTAACACAGACGGATTTTTTATAGCACGTCTTATCAAGAGGTGAGTTATGGATATTCGGGCGCTGACAAAAACTCAGCTTAAAGAGGAAATGACAAAAATCGGCGAAAAGCCTTTCCGTGCCGATCAGATATTTGACTGGCTGCACATAAAACAAGTCGGCAGTTTTGATGAAATGACAAGCCTTTCCAAAGCTTTAAGGGAAAAATTGAAGGCTGAATATTCTATCTCAAACCTAAAAATTGCAGAAAAATTGATTTCGGGACAAGATAATACAAGAAAGTACTTGTTTGATTTGGGAAATAATATTATAATAGAAAGTGTATTGATGAAGTATTCGTATGGCAACGCGGTTTGTATATCTTCGCAGGCGGGCTGCCGTATGGGCTGCAAGTTTTGCGCTTCGACTGTTGACGGGCTTGAAAGAAGCCTTACGGCGGGCGAAATGGCAATGCAGATATATGAGATACAAAAAGATATAGGAGAACGTATAAGTAATGTCGTGATTATGGGCAGCGGTGAACCTCTTGATAATTATGAGCAGCTTATTGCGTTTTTAAGCATAATAGGCGAAGGCATCGGCATAGGACAACGGCATATAACCGTATCGACCTGCGGCCTTGCGGATAAGATAGAACAGCTTGCAAAACTGAAATTGCAGATAACGCTGGCTATCTCACTGCATGCGCCCAATGATGATATAAGAAGACAGACTATGCCCGTTGCAAACAAATACAGCATTGACCGGGTTATTTGCGCAGCAAAGTATTATGCGGAAACTACGGGCAGGCGTGTGACCTATGAATATGCGCTTATAAAAGGGTTGAACGACAGCACCGAAAATGCGCGGGAACTTGCACAAAGGCTCCGCGGCAGTCTGTGCCATGTAAATCTTATCCCCGTAAATGATGTAAAGGAAAATAACTTTATACGCAGCGGGGAAAATACTATCAGGGCTTTTGCCGATGAACTTACAAAAAAAGGTATTGAAACAACGGTAAGAA
>CAMNCZ010000130.1 GCA_946534775.1 uncultured Eubacteriaceae bacterium | reverse complement strand
TCGATTGATTTATCAGAGTAAAAACAGCACTTTAGTGATGTTTTTGCGATGGTTTAAGGAAGATTTATCTTCCGATAATATAAAAAAATTTCCGCATTACCGATATAATTTGGTTCGTAAATTAAACGATTTCACAATATTCTCTTATATGATACCGGGCAAAGTTGCCATAGATGTGCTGAAAGACTACGAAAAACAAAAAGCCGAGGATAAGACCCCGACATTTAAAGGCAGTGATATCCGGCTTAACACCGATGAACCGGATTTTTGGAAATAAATGCACACAAACGAGAGGACGGAAGAGTTTAAATAATTCTCCCGCCCTCTCATAACGTCATTTGTACCGTTAAGTACACAGTGGTTCTTTAGTTTTACAAGCCTTCAAATAATAGCCGGGCATTACCTCATTTGGTTAAAAAAATTAATTAATCCCAATCCCAATCCAATCTTTCAATATCTTCTTCCGTTAATTCATTACCGATCTGTACTTCAATAATATGAAGTTCTGATTCAGCTTTTATTCCATGCTTAATTCCCGGCTTTACACAAACCGTATCTCCTCTTTTTATATTTTTCACAGAATCATTTATTATAATTTTTCCCGTTCCGTCTACAACCGTCCACATTTCGCTTCTGTATTTATGTCTTTGGTATGATATATGCCGTCCTTTTTTTATTATTAAATGTTTAGTTAAATAATTTTGTCCGTCTATGCCGATATTATAGTCAAGAACACGGTATTCACCCCAAATACGTTTTTCAAACATAGGACGTTGATTGGGAACAACATCTTTCAGCTTATTGCTTTTTGATTTGTCTGTAACCAGAATACCATCAGGGGTTGCTGCAATAGCTAAATTGCGGGTTCCCAATACAATTAACGGAATTTGAAGTTCATTAATTACATGTGTATTTAAAGAATCAACCAAAACTGCATTTCCTGATACTTCATCACTCATTTCTTCCGTTAAGGTATTCCACGTTCCCAAGTCTTTCCATTGACCGCTAAAACGAATAACGTCAATATTATGTTCTTTTTCAACAACCGCATAATCAAAAGAAATCTTTTTCAATTCCTTGTAATTATCAAGCAATTCGTCATATTTTGACATACCGAAATATTTTTCCGCAATATCCAACAAGTAACCAATACGATAAGCAAACACACCCGCATTCCATAAAGCTCCACTCTCTATGTATTTTTTCGCTATATCCGAACTCGGCTTTTCTTTAAATTCACTTACTTTACTAACGGCATCCTTACTTTTAGGAATAATGTAACCATATTTTTCGCTGGGATAAGTTGGTTCCACTCCCATAAGTGTAATATTGGAACTTTCGGTAGAAGCATGAATATATAATTTATTTATGGTTTTAAAATATTCACAATCAACATACGGATCAACCGGACACACCACAACTGCTTCATTTTTGTCTAATCCACATATATCGTGCAAATAAGCTGTAGATAATGCAATAGCGGGAAATGTATCTCTTCTGCAAGGTTCAACCGAAATACTTACTTTTTCATCCAGTTGATTTCTAATGGATTGTATTTGATTTTCGGATGTTGCTATTGTAATATTGGCTTTTTTATCAACTTCACAAATCATACGATACATACGCTGTAACATTGATTCACGTTCTCCGGTTTCTGTTTTAAATATTTTTAAAAATTGTTTTGCTCTTACCTCGTTGGACAAGGGCCATAATCTTTTTCCGGATCCACCGGAAAGCAAAATAATATTCATTGTTTTCTCCAAAATTCTGTTCACATATTAGTTTTATAAATCTATCTATTACCGGCTTAACCTTTGCTGTATTTTCCCCTCTGTCGGTTGTATCGGAAACTTTTACCGATCAGAACGTATACTGCACGGCACACCACTGCAAAAAGAACCGCTGCTAAAACAACGGTTCTTTTTAATTACATAATTTTAACTACTACCTTCTTCTCCTCACGGATAGCGGCAGCTTTGATAACAGAACGGATAGCTTTGGCTATTCTGCCCTGTTTGCCGATAACTTTGCCGATATCGTTTTCATCTACCTTCAATTCAAGCACAATACCTATATCGTCGGTTTTTTCTTCAACTACAACTTTATCGGGGTTATCAACTAAATTTTTAGCAATAACTTCAAGTAATTCTTTCATAATATTCCTCCTGAAAGCAAGGAAGGGATATAATACTGTCCCAAAAAAATGCGGACAAGTATTTACCAAAACACCATTGTGCCTAAAATAAAATTATGCCTCGTAAGCGCCGGCTTTCTTTAAAAGAGCCTTTGCAGTGTCTGTCGGCTGTGCGCCGTTGCCAAGCCACTTTTTAGCGCCTTCAACATCAACCTTTAAAGCTACGGGTTCCTTAGTAGGATCATAGTAACCTAACTCAGCGATAGCCTTGCCGCCTCTGGGTGTTCTTGAATCAGCAACAACGATTCTATAGAAAGGAGCTTTCTTAGCGCCTAATCTTTTTAATCTGATCTTAACTGCCATTTTTTGTTTCACCTCCAAATAAAATTTCTGTTAATTATTTATTGAAAAAAAGGAAGTTTAAATCGTCCTTTTTTACCCTTGGTCATATCGCCAAACATCTTCATCATACGCTTCATTTCCTCAAATTGTTTAAGAAGCTGATTTACCTCCTGGATAGTTCTTCCGCTGCCGCGTGCAATGCGTTTTTTTCGCGATCCGTTAAGAATATCGGGATTTCGGCGTTCCTCTTTGGTCATAGACTGTATTATAGCCTCAACACCCTTTGTTGCGTTGTCGTCTATGTCCATTTCATCTATTTTAAGGTTGCCCGCGCCCGGTATCATTTTAAACAGATCTTTAAGCGGGCCCATCTTTTTTACTTGGTTTAGCTGGTTAAGAAAATCATCAAAATTAAACTCCTGACTCATCATTTTCTTTTCCAGTTCTTTTGCGGCATTGTCGTCATAGACCTGCTGAGCCTTTTCAATAAGGCTTAACACATCGCCCATACCGAGTATACGGGATGCCATTCTGTCGGGATAGAAAGGTTCAAGATCTTCCATCTTTTCGCCCATACCGACATATTTAATGGGCTTGCCCGTTACAGCGCGTACCGAAAGCGCCGCACCGCCCCTTGTATCACCGTCAAGCTTTGTTACGATAACACCGTCAATGCCCAGTTTTTCATTGAAACTTTCGGCAACATTAACAGCATCCTGACCCGTCATAGCATCTATAACAAGCAGAATTTCCTGCGGTCTTACCTTTTCTTTTATATCGACAAGTTCGTCCATCAATTCTTCATTGATATGCAGACGACCTGCTGTATCGACGATAACAATATCATTGCCGTTTTTCTTGGCGTATTCAATACCCTTCTCGGCAATTTCAACGGGGTTTCCCTGTCCCATTTCAAAAACGGGGATATTATAGGTACTTCCAACGACCTGAAGCTGTTTTATAGCAGCCGGGCGATAAACGTCACAAGCCACCAAAAGCGGATGTTTACCCTGCTTTCTTAATTGGCCCGCAAGCTTGCCCGTTGTCGTGGTCTTACCCGCGCCCTGCAAGCCCACCATAAGATAGACTGTAGGCGGTTTTGACGAAAAAGTCAGCTGGCTTTGAGTCGAACCCATAAGCGCGATCATCTCGTCATTTACTATTTTTATCACCTGCTGAGCGGGATTAAGACCTGTAAGCACTTCTTCGCCGACAGCTTTTTCGGTGACTTTACCAACAAAATCTTTAACTATTTTAAAGTTTACATCGGCTTCAAGCAGTGCCAGTTTAACCTCACGCAGAGCGGCTTTAACGTCCTTTTCGGTAAGTTTGCCCTTTCCGCGCAGCTGCTTAAAAACATTCTGCAACTTTTCAGATAAGCTTTCAAAAGCCATAAATTGCTCCTTTCGACGGACAGACCGTCAATCCAGTATATGTGACAATTCTTCGGCCAAAGCGTCAAGTTCACTCACCGCAATGCCGTTTTGTTTTATTATCCCTTTTAATTCGTCCGTAAGTTTTTCGAGTTTTTCTTTTTGCTCGACATATTTAGCCACAAGGCCAAGCTTCTGTTCATATTGGTTCAAAAGCTTTTCCGTGCGCTTTAACATATCCAGCACCGCCTGGCGCGTAATGTCGTGCTCGGCCGCTATCTCGTGCAGGGACAGATCGTCAAGATAATACAGCTCCATAACGGATCTTTGTTTTTCCGTTAAAAGCTCACCGTAGAAATCATACAAAAGCGTTATTTCCAATAGCTTATCCATAGTTTCACTACCTCTTGTAAAGTACTTTTACCTTACACCATTAGATAGTATAAACCATAATCAACGCTTTGTCAAGTATTTTTTCTTTACACTTATAAAAAATTTGGTAAAAATTTTTTCCCCATATATCTACTTTTTATTTGATTTTCCGAGATGCTCCGAAAGGACGGGCATAAACTCCTTATCAATAATGGCTATACCACTGTTATTAAGGTGCGCATCATCGCGGAAATTATCGTTTGTAAGCAGCTTTTTTTCTCTGTTTATCCTGTTATAATCAATATAAGTCACCTTATTTTCAATGGCAAGCTTTTCAAACTGTCCGTAGATAAGGTCGTAATTTTGGATAAAGTCCATACTTACATTTGCAACGGGTGCAGTCACCCAGATTATATCGATATTTTCCTTTTTGCATTTATTTGTAAGTTTAAGCAGATATTTTTTCTGCACATCGCTCATCTGCCACTTTTTGCCGTCAAGGCCTTTATATTGGTTGGTCTTATCAAATTCATCGGGCAGCATTTTATAATCGCAAAAATTACAGCCCTTTGAACGATAATCCTCCTGTCCGACCTGTCTTTGTGTCGGAGGGGTCTCCACATTGAATTTAAGCTC
>CAMNCZ010000129.1 GCA_946534775.1 uncultured Eubacteriaceae bacterium | reverse complement strand
GAAACCACAACTTACATCACGACCGAGACCACAACTTCGGCAAAATAATTTCCAAAAAAATAAGCTGCCTCAATGCGACAGCTTATTTTTATTTTATTTCTTATTTCATTTCTTCCGCAAGTTTATCCATTGCTTCTATATCCTTGTCTTTCATTGTGGATTTGATAGAAACGACCGTTTCGGCTATTGTGATATTTTTCATACCCTCAAAAGCCTCTTTCAGCTTTTTGGCTGCCATAGGCGCCCAGCTGCCGTTTTCTATAAAACCTACCTTGCGGTTTTGGTAGTTTTTGCTTTTAAGGTGGTTTACAAAAGTTTCAACAATGGGGAACAATCCCGCATCATAAGTTGCGGATGCAATTATCATCCTGTTGTAGCGGAAAGCATCCTCAACACATTCGTGCAGATCATCGCGTGAAAGGTCCGCGATCGAAACCTTGTTATAGCCTTTTTCTTTTAATATCTCTGCCATTTTCTCGGCTGCGGCCTTTGTATTGCCGTGGATAGAACCATAAGCAACGAAAATGCCGTCTGTCTCCGCCTCATACTTTGACCAGGTATCGTAAAGGCCGATGTAATAGCTTAAATCGTCATTTAATACAGGGCCGTGCAAAGGCGCTATTACCTTTATATCAAGGCCTGCTGCTTTTTTAAGCACCGCCTGTACCTGTGCGCCGTACTTGCCGACAATATTGAAGTAGTATCTTCTTGCCTCGCAAGCCCAACCCTCTTCGTCAAAGCTGTCAATAGCACCGAATTTGCCAAAACCGTCGGCCGAGAAAAGCACCTTGTCGCTCTTTTCGTAAGTCATCATAACCTCGGGCCAATGTACCATAGGCGCCATATAAAACTCAAGCGTATGCTTACCCAGTTCAAGCGTGTCTTTTTCCTTGACAATAAGCGAACGCGCGCTTATATCCATATCAAAAAACTGCGGTATCATATTTTTTGTCTTGTCGTTTATAACAAGCACCATTTCGGGATATTTTTCAGCGATTGCCTGCAAACTTGAAGCGTGATCGGGCTCCATGTGCGAAACTATAAGGTAATCGGGCTTTTTGCCGCCAAGCGTTTTTTCCACCTTTTCAAGCCATTCGGCCTGTTTGCGGCAGTCAACGCTGTCCATTATTGCAATTTTTTCATCCATTATGATATAGGAATTGTAGGAAACACCCAGCGGCACTTCGTACTGACTTTCAAACAAGTCTATATCCTTATCATCAACACCAACGTAAATTATGCTGTCGGAAACAAAAGTATTTTCCATAATATTTTCTCCTAAGTTTTATTTTGCTGTATTAAAGACCGTAGCTTCAAGCATATAGCCTATAAGCGTCATATTGTAAATAAAATCATCAGTCCAGTGATTGCCTTTTTGCGTCATTTCAAACGAAATAAGGCCCTCAACGTGCTGCTTATTTCCTATAAGATACTGTACGGCTGCCTTTGTATCTGTTTTGGTAAGGCTTTCGTATATCTGCGGATGTGTGACCTCGATATTTGAAGTGTAGTTGATAACAAAGTTTTTGTTATCGCCGAATTCTTCAAGATATCTGTCCTCATAAATGCAAACAAAGCTTTTTTCCGTTGTCGGCACACCCCAGTTGTATTTAAGTTCAAGGTCGCTGCCTACATATACTCTTATTCTGTCAAGCTCGTGTCTTTGACCAAGAGCCGCAAGAATATCCATAACAGGCACGGGATTTTGCTTTAAAAGCATATCTACCATATTTGATGCAAAAGTCATACGGTCAACATTTGCGTGATCCTTTTTAAGCATCAGCTTATCCGCAATATAGTGATGCTCTTTTATCATATAGTCAAACATTACATAACGGTTTTTACCGCGCATTTTTGACAGATACAGGCAATAGTCCGTCTTTGTGAAAAGTTCGTCATAGTCCTTTGCATCTTTGGGGTATGTGGCTGCACCGATAGATGTGGTAAGGCTGATATTATCGCCTATATCCTTAAACTCCATTTCTACCGAAGTGCGTATCGAGCGAAGCACACTGCGAAGATCCAACTCGTCCTGTATGTTTTCAAGCAGTATCATAAATTCGTCACCGCCGAAACGGCCTATAATACCGCGGTTGCCAATACATTTGCTGATAATGTTTGCAAAGCGTATAATAATTTTATCACCATATAGATGGCCGAAAGTATCATTAACCAGTTTGAAATTATCAAGGTCAAGTATAGCGATAACTATAGATTCACCCGGGGCAATATTTGCCATCCTTGTTTTTATAAAACGTATTATCGATGCCTTATTCAGCACGCCCGTCATCGGATCTTTGTAAGCGCGCACATAAGTATTTTCGACACCTAAAGTCGCATTGTTGACAACACTTGCGACCGTGCCGACAACGTAAGTATTTCCCAGTTCGGTTACAGAGGTAGAACAGCGTATGATATTTTCCTCAATGGTCTCGCCCTTTGTAAATACCGAGCTTTTAAGACGGTATGTAAAACTTTCCTTGCAGCTTTCTATATCAAAACACATTGCGCTGAAAGTTTCCGTCTGGTCCTCGGGCAGTTTATCGCTTGCCGCAATATTCTCTTTCCAGGCGAAAAAGTCGCCTTCGTACATAGTGACTCTTTGACCGAGAGAAAACATAAACACATTAAATTCCTTTGTGGCAGGCGCATACTCAAAACACAAAAGCTCCATATTGGCAAGATGTGCGCGTACAAGGTGTTCCCGTTCCTCAACGTTGTTATAGATAACTCTTGCATTATCTATATCCATTAAATAGGCATCTATCAGTTCTTCCTGTGTGGTCTTAACATAATCAAGTCTTATATAAAACAGCCTGTATTCATCCTTTTTGTTGCGTAAATGCACAACCCCGCTGTATTGCTTGTAATAGTCAAGATCTTCAACAACTTGCTGAAGCTGCGGCAGATCTTCCTCTTGTACATAAGCAAAAAACGAGCGCTGTATTTTAGAGCCGAATATATCAAAAAATCCCGCATCAGCTGTTTTTACACAAAACATCATATCAAATACAGCTGTTGTAAAAGCTTCCATTAAAAATCACCAACCTAACGAAAATTGTAATCAAACCAATTAATACACTTGCTTATATTATAATAAATTTTCGGTAAATTGTAAATACATTTTAATAAATTATTTTAATAAAATATTGCTAAAATCTGTTTTTGGTGATAAAATAGTCAAAGGGTATTGCACCCGCAAAATCATTTTTAAAATTACAAGGGATAAATGTATGAATAATTCAACAAAACGTATAAAACGCAGTTTACTGCGCATTATTCTTGGCCGAACGGGATTTACGGCACTTGCGATAATCGCGCAGTTTTTTATAATACTGCTGTATTTCGGTTATTTAAAAGAGTATTCGCAGGCAGTCACCTTTTTGCTTTATGTGCTGTCATTCGGGGTACTGCTTCATATAATAAACAAAGACGAAAACCCCGCCTACAAAATGGCATGGCTTTTGCCCGTAGCTGTTTTCCCGGTATTTGGCGCTATGCTTTTTCTTTTTTTTAAACTACAGCCGACAGTGATATTTACAAACAAAATTTTAAGACAAAATATCTCCGCTTCCGCCGACTGTCTTAAACAGGATAAAAAGGTAAAGGCAAATTTCGAGCGCGACTGGCGAAATGCACGCGGTTTTGTGCATTATATGAACAATTATGCGGGTTATCCCGTGTGCGCGGATACCGAGGTAAAATATTTTTCTTTGGGCGACGATATGATGCCCGCCCTTGCAGAAGAGCTTGAAAAGGCCGAAAAATACATCTTTATGGAGTACTTTATAATAGACAGCGGCGAAGTATGGAACAAGATACTTGGTATATTGAAGAAAAAGGCCGCGCAGGGCGTTGAAGTAAGGCTGATGTACGACGGTCTTTGCACGCTTGCAAACCTGCCCTACAGCTATCCCAAAACTTTGGCCGAGTATGATATAAGCTGCCGAGTTTTCAATCCCATAAGGCCGTTTTTATCCAGTGCGCAAAACAACCGCGACCACCGCAAAATTTGTGTTATAGACGGCAAAACGGCCTTTACGGGCGGCGTAAACCTTGCCGACGAATACGCAAATATAATAGACCGTTTCGGCCATTGGAAAGATACGGCGGTAATGCTTAAAGGAGATGCCGTAAACAATCTGACGATGATGTTTTTGCAAATGTGGCATATAAGCGACAGTTCCGAGGCAAATTACGAAAAATATATGTCCAAACCCTGCAATAACGGTGCGGAGGGCTATGTACTGCCCTACGGCGACAGCCCGCTTGACAACGAACCTGTCGGAAAGACCGTCTATATGCATATTTTAAATACCGCTGCGGACTATGTGCATATAATGACCCCGTACCTTATACTTGATTATGAAATGGAACAGTGTCTTGTATCCGCTGCAAAACGCGGTGTTGACGTAAAACTTATACTTCCGCACCGCCCCGACAAAAAATATGCCTTTTATCTGGCGCACTCGCACTACCCCTCGCTTTTAAAAGCGGGCGTTAAAATATACGAATACGAACCCGGCTTTGTTCACGCCAAAAACTACACTTCCGATGATAAAAAGGCCGTTGTCGGCACTATCAATATGGATTTTCGCAGTCTCTATCTTCACTGGGAATGTGCCTGCTATATGTACAAAACTCCCTGCGTAAAAGATATTGAAGCCGATTTTCAAAATACCCTAAAAAAATGCCGACGAATCACTTTTGACGATGTAAGGAAATTCACTTTGTTTGAGTATGTAACGGGCAGAATATTAAGAATTTTTGCGCCTTTAATGTAAACAGAAAAGGGGCTGCCACCCTCCGGCAAAAAACAGGTTTTTTGCCAATTAGCAGACTTGTCTGCGTGCCTTGCTTCGC
>CAMNCZ010000128.1 GCA_946534775.1 uncultured Eubacteriaceae bacterium | reverse complement strand
CGCAAATGCAGAAGATAAATATGACGAAGTTTTAAAGGAGATACCCCGCGTAAGGGCGGATATGGGTTATCCTCCCCTTGTTACACCGTCAAGCCAGATAGTCGGCACTCAGGCCGTTTTGAACGTGCTTATGGGTGAACGCTATAAAATGGTGCCCAAGGAGTCAAAGGATCTTGTGCGCGGTATGTACGGCAAGACTCCCGTTGTTATCTCCGATGAGGTAAGGGAGAAAATAATAGGTGACGAAAAGCCTATTACCTGCCGCCCCGCAGACTTGCTGGAACCGATGCTTCCTCAGGTACGCGAAGAAATAAAAGATTATGCCGAGTGTGAAGAGGATGTTTTAAGCTACGCTCTCTTCCCGCAGCAGGCAATGGATTACTTTAAATTCCGCCAGGCTCAGCGCCTCGGCGTAGACCCCGCGCTTATGAGCGACGGCGGTGTTTATCCGATATGAGAAAAAAAGAACGTGTAAAATTAATGCTCGCCCTTTTGGACGAGCATTATCCTACAGAAGACAAATGTTACCTGTTTTACGAAAACGACTGGCAGCTTTTGTTTGCTACCATAATGTCCGCGCAGTGTACCGATGACCGCGTTAATATGGTCACAAAAGACCTTTATAAAAAATACCCCACCCTTGAAAGTTTTGCCTCGGCCGACCTTTCGGAACTTGAACAGGATATCCGTTCAACGGGGTTTTATCATAACAAAGCCAAAAACATCATCGCTGCCGCAGGACAGCTTTTAACAGAGTACAACGGCATTATGCCAAGTGATATCGAAAAACTGACGGCGCTTGCGGGTGTCGGACGAAAAACAGCAAACGTTGTAAGAACGCACATTTTTCATATACCAAGCATTGTTGTGGATACGCACGTTAAGCGGCTTTCCAACAAAATAGGGCTTGTAGAGGAAGACGACCCCGTTAAAATAGAATTTGCGCTGATGAAACTTTTGCCAAAAGAACACTGGGGGCGTTTAAATACCCAGCTTATCGCACACGGCAGAAGCATCTGCAAAGCAAGGCGCCCCGACTGCGAAAACTGCTTTTTAAACGTATGCTGTAAAAACTATACGGGGAAATAATATAAAAATACAGCTAAAAAAATGGATAAAAAAAGTATAATACAATTTATAAAATTTTCTGTTATCGGCGTATCGAATACACTTGTGAGCCTTGTGGTTTACTATATATTTGTGTTTATCGACCCATCGCTTTATATTGTGGGCAATACTGTCGGTTATGCCGCAGGTGTCCTTAACTCCTACTTTTGGAATGAACGCTTTGTATTTGACAGAAAAGGCCAGTCCCATTTAAAGGGCATATTTAAAATGTATATGTCCTCGATATTTATTTATCTGCTTAATACGGGGCTGCTTTTTGTGTTGGTAAAATATGTATCTTTAAGCGAAAAAATAGCTCCGCTTATTGTTGCGGCGGTCCTGCTGCCCTGCAATTTCCTTATAAATAAGTTCTGGACTTTCCGCCAGAGAAAAAAAGATAATTCCCGATAGGAGACAATTATGAACACTACACCAAAGGTAAGTATCTGCATACCTACATACAACGGCGAAAAATCTATCGCAGACACGATAAAATCGATACTTTCGCAGACAATGCAGGACTTTGAGATAATAATAAGCGATGACAACTCGACCGACAACACCGCACAGGCAGTAAAACAATTCAATGATGAAAGAATACATTTCTCCGTTGCAGAGGGCCGCGGCGGCGCAGTAGCAAACTGCAACCGCGCTTTAAGCCTGGCACGCGGAAAATATTTTAAAGTGCTTATGCAGGATGACCTGCTTGAACCCGAGCATCTTGAATATGCGGTAAAACTGCTTGACAGCGATCCAGACATTGTTATGACCACTTGCAGCACCAATATAATCGACGGCAGCGGCAAGGTCACAATGGTCCGCAGACATCTCAATAAAGATATGATAGTAGACGGCAACGCTTATGCAAAACGGTCGCTTCACGGCAGAAATATTTTCGGTGAACCCTCCGTTATCTGTTATCGCCGCGAGGTCTATGAAAAAGGGCTTCGCTATCGCGATAAATACAGATTCAATTTCGACTGGGATTTTTCCATCTCCGCCGTTACGGGCAAAAAAATCGCCTATATTTCAAAACCGCTTGCATCGTTCAGGATAAGCGATACATCTATCAGCGGCAATTTTTACAAGAAAAACAAGCGCCTTATATATGAGGAAAGCAAAATGCTTTTCAACGACCACAGGGAAGAACTTTCGCTGACAAACACGGATTATTTTATTTTTAAATCAGCTACCCTTTTCCTTTTAATGGCAAAAATGGTATACACAGTCATTTCACAGACATTGGCAAAACACAGGTGATTTTATGGCGGGTTATTCCGAACTGATAAAAAATTTTGAAAAGACAAGAGACTATATGCGTGATTTTTTTATCTACGGTTTTAAGGTGCGCGGTGAATTTGCACAAAAAAGCGCCCGAACTTACGATGATGAAAAAAGACGTGCGGAAAGCTGGCTTGGAAATATACTGCGCTATGACGATTCTCTTCGCGGCAGGCAGATATCGATATCCACAGACAGTGCCCGCATATCGGAAAACCCGCTTTATCGTGCGTATTACTCCAAAAGTTTTACCGATAACGACATAAAACTTCACTTTTATATACTTGATATATTTGCAGACGGAAGGACATTAAGCCTTAAAGAAACAGTTGAGGCTATAGACACACGGTTTGATATGTATTTTGAAGAGCAGACCGTGCGCAATAAACTTAAAGAATATGTTTCCGAGGGTCTTCTCAAAAGCGAAAAGCGCGGCAAGACGGCCTATTTTTCTTTATGCGAAAATGCAGAGGAATATTTTGCCGCCATACCAAGGCTTTCGGATGCCGTAAAATTTTTCTCCGAAAGCGGTCCTTTCGGCATTATCGGCAACAGCATACTGAAAATGCACGGCGAAAGCAACGACAAATTTTTTATTAAACACAATTATATCGTTCACACACTTGAGGACATACTTTTGCCCGATATTTTACAGGCAATGGAGGAAAAACGGCTTGTCGGATTCAGCAGTTTTTCCGCAAAAAAGCCCGCGGACAATATAGGCCGCGAATTTATTGCAGCACCGCTTTGCATATTTTGTTCGGTGCAGACAGGCAGACGATATCTTGCAGCTTATGTACCGTCACAGCGACGTTTCCACTCTTTCAGGCTTGATAAACTGAAAAAAATAAAGCTTCTTGATAAATACGACGATTATGATAAGATATACGATGCATTTTCAAAGAACCGCCGTCACTGTTTCGGTGTTTCATTTGGTTCACGACACGAAGACGGGCATACCGAACCGCTTGTTATAACCTTTCATATAGATGAAAACACCGAGGATTATATTATAAACCGTCTTGAACGCGAAAAACGTGTCGGTACGCTTGAAAAGACCGCCGACAACACCTACACTCTCACACTTGATGTATTTGACCCGAATGAGGCAATGCACTGGGCAAAGAGTTTTATCGGCAGGATAAAAAGTATAGAAGGCGGTACCGAAGGCCTGCGCAAGCGCTTTATAAGCGATGTGACAAGAATGTATAAAATGTACGGAGGCGATGTAAATGACGATATTCAGTGAGATATACGGTGTATATTTCCGCATTGCCGCCTCGGTTTTAAGCCGCGAAAGCATAAGTTCCGACGAAATAAACGATATTATAATAAAGCAGGGTTTTAACGACAGCATTTTATTTCTGCCGCAAAAACTTATGCCCCGACCCGATCAAAGCGATTGGGGGCTTTTGAAAAAGCAAGCCGACAAATTTATACCCGTTATAAAAAACAAACCCGTTTTTATAATGACTCGGCTGCAAAAAATGTGGCTTAAAGCCATAATAAACGACCCGCGCATCAGGCTTTTTCTCAATAATGATGATATAAAAATACTTGAAACAAAACTTTTTGATGTAAAGCCTTTGTATACAAACGACAATTTTTCGTATACCGACCGTTTCACCGACGGTGACGATTACGAAAACGAAACTTACATAAAAAACTTCCGCACCATTCTTTTTGCAATGAAAGAAAAGCGGATACTTAACATACAGTATACCTCGGGCCACGGCCACAGGATAGGCGGGCATTATGTACCGTTTAAAATAGAGTACTCGCCCAAAAACGACAAATTTCGCGTTTACTGCTATTGGCTGAAAAGAAAGGCCGTAAAGCGTTCCCTGATAAATATTGCCAGGATAGACCGCGTAAATGCAACCGACAGGATATTGACAAAATCGACCTCCGAAAAAAAATTTTTTGAAGCCGAAAGATGCAAAGAACCCGTTTTGATACGCCTTACTGCCGAAAGAAACGCAGTTGAACGCTTTATGATGGAGTTTGCAAGCTACGAAAAGCACACCGAACGCGACCTTGACACGGGTATTTGCACTGTAAAAATGTGGTATGACGGTCTTGACGAAACAGAGATACTTATAAGGCTTTTAAGCTACGGTCCCGTGCTTGAGATACTCGGTCCGCCGAATTTTCGCCGCCATGCCGCAGAAAGAGTCTTTAACCAAGCAAAACTGTCCTGTATATCAAATATTAGCGACAATTGATCAATAAAAAGAAAGGATATAAAAATGAATTTTCTTGATAATTTTGTTACGGAACTTCGTAACTTCAAAAACCGTGACACAGACACCGCCATTTACTTATACGGCGCAGGTATTTTAGCGCAGCGAATAACGGATCTTCTTGCAAAATACGGTATTTCGGTCGATGGATATATCGTTGACGGCGCATAACTACCTTAAAAAAGGGGCTGTCGCATTAAGATTTTTACAAAAATCAGCGAATAAGCCCCTTTTAACAT
>CAMNCZ010000127.1 GCA_946534775.1 uncultured Eubacteriaceae bacterium | reverse complement strand
ATTAAAGGAAGTAATTTTTATGAAAATTTTGGCTGTAATACCTGCACGCGCGGGGTCAAAGGGCATACCGAACAAAAATATAAGAATTTTGGGCGGACATCCGCTTATCTACTATTCCATAAAAAATGCATTAAGTTCCGAATACATTACGGATGTTGTTATAACGACCGACTCGCCTGCCGTAAAGATAATTGCGGAGCAGATGGGCGCCTCGTACAAATGGAGGGACGAACGTCTTTGCGGTGATTCCGTGACGTTGGATTCCGTGGTATACGATGCTATTCCAAAGGATGAAAATTGGGATTATATAGTAACTATGCAGCCGACATCGCCTACATTAAAAACACAAACGCTTGATGCCGCGATAAAATATGCGATAGAAAACGATACGGACACGCTTATTTCGGCAATAAATGCGCCGCACCTTTCCTGGGGCGAAAAAGACGGGAAAAAAGTCCCGAATTATACCGAAAGGCTGAACAGACAATATCTGCCGCCCTGTTTTATGGAAACGGGTGCTTTTGTGGTATCAAAGGCAAGTGTTGTTACCGAAAAAACGCGAATAGGCAGCAAAGTGGATGTATATGAGATATCCGAAAGCGAAGCTATAGATATAGATACGTTTTCCGACCTTAAACTGGCGCTGGATGCACTTGACAGGAAAAAAATAGCTATATATGTAAACGGAAACAATGACAGGGGTATGGGACATATATACAGGGCGCTGGAAATAGCGGATGAGTTTTTTTCAAAGCCCGATATTATTTATGACAAAAATCAGACGGATCCTGCCATATTTGGCGCAACAACACACGATCTTGTGGGAGTGGACGGCTTAGCCGAGCTGTTTGAAAGATGCAGGGAACAAAATTACACGCTTTTTATAAATGATATTTTATCTACATCAATAGATTATATGATAGGATTGCGGTCCGTTTTGCCAAACGGCAAGATAGTTAATTTTGAAGATGACGGCGAAGGTATCACCCGCGCAGACCTTGTATTTAATGCCTTATATAACGAACATACACTTCCAAACGTCCATTCGGGAGAAAAATATTATATAGCAAATAAGCTGTTTTTGCTGTACAGCCCCATTGAGATAAAAGATAAGGTCAAAAGGGTGCTTATAACATTTGGCGGCGCCGACCCGCAAAATTATTCCGACAGAATACTTAACATCATTTCAAACGATGAATACAAAAATTATGAGTTTACGGTAGTTCTGGGCAAAGCAAAAAGCAATGTCGAAAAACTTATGGAATATAACTCGTATGACAATATCGAGGTTTTGTACAATGTTTCAAATATGCCCGAGATCATGACAAGCTGCGATGTGGCCGTCACATCAAGGGGAAGAACGGGATATGAGTTGGCGATTTTGGGAATACCGTCTATTGCTATGGCACAGAACAAGCGCGAAGAAAAGCACGGTTTTGTTTCAAATGAAAACGGATTTTCCTACATAGGCCTTAATCCGCCCGATGAAATAATAGAAAGCAATTTAAAAATGTACCTCAATATGTCAAAAAATACAAGGGAAGAATTGCAAAAACGCTTGCTGAGCCACAATTTGAGGGACGGCAGAAAAAGAGTTATGTCTTTAATAAACAATCTTTAATATAAAGTTTTAACGGAGGGAAAAATGAGTACACCATATTTAATAGCGGAAATGGGCGTTAATTTTTACGATACGGCCAAAATTATGAACATCACTCCGCTGGAAGCGGCAAAATTATATATCGACAAAGCGGCGGAAGCGGGTATTGACTGCGCTAAGTTTCAATCGTATAAAGCGGGGACCATTGTTTCAAAAAATTCTCCCGCATATTGGGATACGGAGAAAGAACCCACCAAAACGCAGTATGAGCTTTTTCAAAAATTTGACAGTTTCGGGGAAAAAGAATACAGGGAACTTTGCGATTATACACACTCAAAGGGTATGGACTTTACTTCCACACCCTTTGATTATGAATCTGCCGATTATTTATACGAAATGGTCGATTTTTATAAAATTTCTTCATCGGATCTGTCAAATTTGCCGTTTATAAGGCATATAGGCGCAAAGGGCAAGCCCGTATACATTTCGGTCGGCGCTTCCTACTTATCCGAGGTTGATGAGGCGGTAAGGGCATTGAAAGAATCGGGCTGTAAGGATATAGTTTTATTCCATTGTGTTTTGTCCTATCCTACGGACCCCAAAAACGCAAATTTAAGGATAATAGAAACCCTGAAAAAGGATTTTCCCGATGTCAGGGTGGGTTTCAGTGACCACGTTGCACCCGATGAAAATATGATGACACTTGCCGCGGCATATATGCTTGGGGCAGAGGTGATAGAAAAACACTTTACCCTGGACAAAACATTGACGGGCAACGACCACTATCACGCAGGAGACCCCGAGGATTTTGCAAAGGCTATCCGAAATTTCAGGTGGATAGACAATGTACTCGGCAGTGCGGAAAAAACAGTTTTGGATTGTGAGAGAGTCCCCAGAAGAGAGGCAAGACGTTCCCTTGTTTTAAAGCGCGATATCGCTAAAGGCGAGGTAATACGCGCCGAGGATCTTATACCCAAAAGACCGGGTACGGGCATTTCTCCGCAGTTTGCCGATATCGTGGCAGGCAGAAAAGCAAAAGAAGATCTGCCCGAAGATACTATTTTGACTTGGGATAAGGTATGACAACTTATGTGATGTACGGAAAGTGTGGGTTGGTATGGCGGTTTTGGTTACCGGCGGAACGGGATATATAGGTTCGCATACGGTCATAGAACTTTTTAATTCGGGATATGATGCGGTTATTGTTGACAATTTGTGCAATTCAAGCAAAAAAGTGCTTGAAAGGATAGAGAAAATAACAGGGAAAACGCCGCTGTTTTATGAGGCGGATATAAGGGATAAAAATGCGGTCGGCAAAATATTTAAGGAAAATAATATTGAGTGCTGTATCCATTTTGCGGGCCTTAAAGCGGTCGGTGAATCGGTCGAAAAACCGATGGAATATTATGATAACAATATTTCGGGCACTTTGGCTTTGATAGATGTTATGGGAAAGTATGGATGCAAAAACCTTATTTTTTCTTCGTCCGCAACGGTTTACGGAACACCGAAAGAGATACCCATTACCGAGGAATGTCCCAAAGGCGAATGTACAAATCCCTACGGTTGGACAAAAAGTATGATAGAACAGATATTGACGGATGTCGGCAATGCGGATAAAGAGTGGAATATCGTGCTGCTGCGCTATTTCAACCCTATCGGCGCACACGAGTCGGGGCTGATAGGCGAGGACCCAAACGGGGTGCCGAACAATCTTATGCCGTATATAACACAGGTGGCTATCGGCAAAAGAGAGAGATTGGGCGTATTCGGCAATGATTATGATACCCACGACGGAACGGGAGTGCGCGATTACATTCACGTTGCGGATCTGGCCAAAGGGCATATAAAGGCGATGGATGCCATAAATAAAAAGTGCGGTATGGAAGTGTATAATTTAGGCACGGGCAAAGGCTATTCGGTTTTGGATGTTGTAAAAAATTTTGAAAAGGCATCGGGGGTCAATATTGCATATAAGATAATGCCAAGACGTGCGGGAGATGTCGCCGTATGTTATTCCGACCCGCAAAAAGCCAAAAAAGAACTGGGTTGGGAAGCGCAATACGGTATTTACGAAATGTGCAGAGATGCCTGGAATTGGCAAAAAAACAACCCCGACGGATATTAAAAGCGATAAATTCAGGGAGGTAAGCTATGTACGACTATCTGGTTGTTGGTTCGGGTTTATACGGCGCTGTATTTGCGCACGAGGCCAAAAAAAGAAACAAAAAAGTTATTGTTATCGATAAACGCGGCAATGTGGCGGGAAATGTCTATACAGAGAAGATAGCGGGCATAAACGTCCATAAATACGGTGCGCATATATTTCATACCAACAATAAAAAAGTGTGGGATTATGTGAACGAGTTTGCGGAGTTTAACCGTTTTACAAATTCGCCTATAGCAAATTACAAGGGAGAATTGTATTCGCTTCCCTTCAATATGTACACCTTCAACAAAATGTGGGGGGTCACGACACCCGAGGAAGCGGCAGCGAAAATTGAAGAGCAGAAGAAGGCTGCGGGCATATCGGAGCCGAAAAACCTTGAAGAACAGGCTATCTCGCTTGTCGGCACGGATATCTACGAAAAATTGATAAAGGGCTATACGCAAAAACAGTGGGGGCGACCTTGCACGGAACTTCCGTCATTTATCATTAAAAGACTTCCCGTCCGACTTACTTTTGACAACAACTATTTTAACGCGCTGTACCAGGGTATTCCCATTGGCGGCTATACGAAAATGATAGAAAATATGCTTGACAAAATAGAAGTGCGTCTTGGCACCGATTATCTTGAAAACCGCGGGGAACTTGATAAACTGGCCGATAAGGTCATATATACGGGCGCTATAGATGCCTTTTACGAGTATAAGCTTGGCACGCTTGAGTACCGCTGCGTGCGTTTTGAAACGGAACTTTTGGATAAACCCAATTTCCAGGGCAACGCTGCCGTAAACTACACGGATGCGGAAACTCCCTGGACAAGAATAATAGAACACAAGTGGTTTGAGTTTGGCAAGGATGAAAACGGGAACGATCTGCCGAAAACGGTTATCAGCCGTGAATACAGTTCGGAATGGAAACCGGGCGATGAACCGTATTATCCCGTAAACGATGAAAAAAACAGCAAATTATATGAAAAATACAAGGCCCTTGCGGACAAAGAAGAAAAAGTTGTTTTCGGCGGCAGACTGGGCGAATATAAGTATTACGATATGGATCAGGTGATAGCCGCCGCATTGCAGAGATCCGAAGAGATCTTGGGCTGAG
>CAMNCZ010000126.1 GCA_946534775.1 uncultured Eubacteriaceae bacterium | reverse complement strand
CCCGCGCAGACACTTTCCGACAGAGAATATCAGATGCTTAGAAGCGCCGCAATAAATATTATCAACTCTATCGAGATAAAGGGCGGCTGCAACGTACAGTTTGCGCTTGACCCCAACAGCTACAATTACGCGGTTATCGAGATAAACCCCCGTGTGAGCCGTTCTTCCGCACTTGCATCAAAGGCTACGGGCTACCCTATTGCAAAAGTAGGCGCAAAAATAGCTTTGGGCTACAATCTTGACGAGATAAAAAATGCAGTCACAGGCAAAACCTTCGCTTGTTTTGAACCTACTATCGACTATGTTGTTTTGAAATTCCCGCGCTGGCCGTTTGATAAATTCTTCGGCGCAAAGAGAACTCTCGGCACAAAGATGATGGCAACGGGCGAAGTTATGAGTATAGGAAAAAGTTTTGAAGCCGCTCTTTTAAAGGGTGTTCGTTCGCTTGAAATAGGTCAGTACGGTCTTGAAAGAAAATCCAGCAAAACCCGTGACCTTGAAGAACTGAAAAAACGCGTTCAAGTACCCGATGACGAACGACTTTTCGACCTTGCGGAAATGCTGCGAAGAAATTACCGTGTTGAAAAAGTATGTCAGATAACGGGTATGGACCTGTTCTTTATACATAAAATAAAGAGTATCGTAGATATGGAAGAAGAGTTAAAGCAAATGAAGCTTGACGATTTTACCGCGGAAAACCTGCGTTTCTTCAAGGAAAAAGGGTTTTCCGACAAGGCCATATCAAACTTTGTCGGCTGTACGCCGCCCGATATTTACGCTTTAAGGCAAAAATTCAATATTATGCCCGTATTTAAAATGGTAGATACCTGCGCGGGCGAGTTTGAGGCCGTAACGCCTTATTACTATTCAAGCTACGACAGCGAAGATGAAGTTGTGGTATCAAACCGCAAAAAAGTTATGGTTATCGGTTCGGGCCCCATTCGTATAGGTCAGGGCATCGAATTTGACTACTGTTCCGTACACTCGATAAAGGCGCTGAAAAAAGCGGGTATTGAAACTATCATAGTAAACAACAACCCCGAGACCGTTTCAACGGACTTTGACACCGCCGACAAACTTTATTTTGAACCTCTTACGGAAGAAGATGTTTTAAACGTAGTTGAACGTGAACGTCCCGACGGTGTTATCCTACAGTTTGGCGGTCAGACAGCCATAAAACTTGCGAAGTTCTTTGACGAAATGAATATACCTATCTACGGCACAAAGCCCGAGCAGATAGATGCAGCCGAAGACCGCGAGAAATTTGACGAAATTCTTGAAAAGCTGAATATAAGCCGTCCCAAGGGCAAAGGCGTATGGTCGGTGGAAGAAGGTACGGAAGTTGCCGAAAACCTCGGTTATCCCGTACTTGTCCGCCCCAGTTACGTTCTCGGGGGCCAGGGTATGGAGATAACATACAACCGCGAACAGCTTATAAAATATCTGCGTGAAGCCTTTGAAAAGGACAGCAAAAATCCCGTCCTTATCGACCGTTACCTTGCAGGCCGCGAGATCGAAGTAGATGCTATCTGCGACGGCGTTGATGTTTATATCCCGGGTATTATGGAGCATCTTGAGCGCGCAGGCGTTCACTCGGGCGACAGTATCTCTATCTATCCGCCTCAGCACCTTACAGACGATATCAAGCATCAAATAATGGATGTTACAAAGAAAATATCGGTCGAACTTAAAGTAATAGGTATGATAAACATTCAGTTTATCGAATATAAGGGTGAACTGAATATTATCGAGGTAAACCCGCGTTCTTCAAGAACTGTACCCTATATCACAAAAGTTACGGGTGTTCCCGTTATCGATATTGCAACAAGGGTAATGCTTGGCGAAAGACTTGCCGATATGGGCTATGGCACGGGCATCTGCGACATACCGAAGGTAGTTGCTGTAAAAGTACCCGTTTTCTCGACAGAGAAACTGCCGCAGGTAGAGGCAAGTTTAGGCCCCGAAATGCGTTCAACGGGCGAAGTACTCGGTGTTGGCTACAATCTTGAAAACGCACTTTACAAGGGCTTTATAGCAGCAGGTATGACAGTTCCGAGAGCGGGCAGCACAATAGTTGCCACAATAAGAAGCCAGGATCACGAAAAGTTTATCGATATAGCAAAACGCTTTGAAAATATGGGCTGTCGTTTTGTTGCAACAAGCGGTACGGCAAGGGCATTAAAAGAACACGGCCTTGAGGTAAAACCCGTTAAAAAGATAAGCGAAGGTGTGCCCAATATTGTAGACACCATACGAAGCGGCGTTGTTGACCTTATAGTGGATATTCCCAAAAAGGCAAACAACACCCACTCCGACGGTTTTAAAATAAGAAGGACCGCCATTGAAAGCAGCGTTACGCTTATCACCTCTCTCGATACTTTAAATGCTATGGCAGATGTTATGGAAAAGAATATCGACCAGAGCAAACTCGATCTTTTTGATATAAACAGAGATATGCGTTAAACTTAAACGGGCAGATCAGTTCTGCCCGTTTTGCTATTTCGCAAATACCGATACATCTATATCATAAGGTCGGTCCTTTTGCACTATCATATCGTTTATGCCTGCGCCGTTTATTATATAAGCCTTTTTCTGCGCGGTATTCACTCTTTTCAGGTCCTGTCCTTTAAACCCTTTTTCACCGCTTATAAACGTGTAAAAGCGGCTTCCCGCACTATGGTTTACAATAAGTTTATCGTTTTGTTTTCTTATCGACACACAATCTATATTGCTGCCTTCCCATAACACACTGCCGCTGTTTCCCGCACCCTCCTCTGCTGCCAATACATAAACAAGTTTAGTTGACATCCGTCCCTTTACCGCAAGAACAAAATGTATATAGCCGTTATCCTCGATAAAGCTGCAATCGGGTATAAAGCCGCTTGCGCTGTATACTGTTTTAAAATCACCTATATTTCCGTTTTTATCTAATATTCTGAAACCCACAAGTTGTTTCATATTGTTTTTGCGGTAGACCAAAAGCAGCCTGCCGCCGCTTAATTCGGATATGCGGTAAATGCAGTCGGTAAACGGTATAAAACCGTCTATCATAACCGAGTGTTCCCACTTTCCCGCATTCTGTTTTTGCAGCACAAGTGTCTGTTCCCTGCCGTTTGGCAGGTTGTAGATTATCATATCCCCTATTTTTGACATACGCATATCGGGCGGCGACATACCGCGGCCTTCAAGTATAACATTGTTTGCAAAATGTTCGCCGTTTTGCACGCAAAGCATAATATTACCGCCGTTTTCCTGGCTTATGACCGATATGTTTTCTTCGTTTGTCACAAAATAATGCTTTCTTGCATCCGATATAACACAAACCGCCCGACTCCACTTCCCGTTTTTGTATTCGCGCATATATATACTTTTGTCCGCACTGTAATAAAAACACAAAAGCTTATCCCGCATAACAACAAAATAATTCAAATCTCATATCCCCTTTAAGATAATAATTTTTTCCCCGGGATAGATCAGATCGGGATCTTCAATACCGTTTACCCTGACTATATCCGCTACCGTTGTATTGAATTTTTTTGCAAGTTTCCACAGCGTATCTCCGCTTTTAACTATATATACCGTAATACTCGGTATTTTTTCGAGATACCCCTCGGGCAGTTCTTTTTCTTTTATATCCGTTATCAATTCTATATTTGCGTTTTCAAATACAATGCAGTTTACGGCTGTCATACCGCGTATTTCTATCTCACGCTGAGAAAGCATATTAAAGCCGATATGCTGCGGTGCCGCAAATACCACCGCCGTCATACCTTCGCGGCTGCCCCTTGTTTCAAGTGTGTATTCAAACGGTATAGAGCCCGTAAAGCTGCATATAGGCTGTTCATCGTTTCCCGTCACATACAGCACATCTACCTCCGTTACACCCTCAACCGTCGTCTTATCCTCGCCAACCGCTACATTATCTATTGCAACGCGGCTTTTTGCCGAGTAAACTTGCAGCATATCAGCACCGTCTGTTTCAATAGGCTGTTTTATCGGGCACTGACTTTTATTGCAGCACACCGTTTTAAAACCCGTTATGCACTCATTTGTTATATCAAACAGCTTGTCACGGCAGTAAGCATCGTTAAGAAGTTTTGTATGTACGTTTTCAAACACGTTTGGATAAACGCAAAGTTCACATTCTATTTCAAGTATACGGCTTTCGCCGTCCTCGTCCTCCAGCACATTATAATAAAGATCCTTCACCGAAATATCCGGGCAGCATATCATGCCCTCGTCTGCGCCGTCTGCTGCCACACTGCCGTTTATCTCTATTTCGTCGGTATAAGTTTCCAGCGGGTTGTCGCCCTCTTCACCGTTATAAAGCAAAGTTACCCTAAGATCGCCTTTTATATTTACATTATCCCTTATACATTCCGACGAGATATTGACAGGCTGCACATCGATCTGCGCTACACTGTCTATATTTGGTCTGTCACGCCCTATCCTTATACTGTCCTGTATTTTAAATGTTACGGGTGTCTTTGTGACAAGGTTTGTATACTCCTCTTCCTTTATAAGCAGATTATCCCTGTCTGCGCCGCCTATATCTGTCACGGCCTGCACGGTATATGTATCGAAAACAAGACAGCTTATCTCGGTCAAAAGCTTGTATGTTATTTTTCTTTCGTCGGCAAGCGTACATTCAATGCTTGATACGGTGCAGTCTATCTGCGGTGCGCTGTTTGTCGAAAGCCCGTTTATAACTATACTGTCATTTATATTCCTGCTGCCCGACACCCCGACTGCGTTATCGTTTTTATCAAGACATAAAACCGATATATCTATATTTCCGCCCAGTGTAAGCCTGTCGCCGTCTATCGCGCAGCCCGCAATATAACATTCGGCGTTTTGCGATACTATACGCTTAATATCCGCACTTTTTTCGGGTACAGTCAGTTCACCCTCAAACATAAGC
>CAMNCZ010000125.1 GCA_946534775.1 uncultured Eubacteriaceae bacterium | reverse complement strand
CCCTGTTATTATGTTTTATCTATTTTGCCTTATAAAAATTTTTTTATACAAAAAACCGCCCCGTAAAACGGAGCGGAAATATTATAGTAAACGACATTTAAAAATGTCGTTTACTATAAAAGTATTATTCTGAAAGTCTTGCCTCAAGTGCAGCCTTTTGTTCCTCGTAACCGGGTTTGCCCAAAAGTGCAAACATATTTTTCTTATATGCTTCAACACCGGGCTGGTCAAACGGGTTGACACCTAAAAGATAACCGCTGATAGCAAGTGCTTTTTCAAAGAAATATACTATATAACCAAAGTTATATGCATCTGCCTTTTCTATCTCAACAACCACAGTAGGCACGCCGCCGTCAACGTGAGCAAGAAAAGTACCTGCATAAGCCTTGGAGTTGACATCCTGTATGGTCTTGCCCGCAAGGAAGTTAAGGCCGTCAAGGTTTTCGGGGTCTGTTTCGATAGTTATATCTTTCTTTGCATTCTTTATCCATAAAACAGTCTCAAACAGGTTTCTGTTACCATCCTGGATAAACTGTCCTATAGAGTGAAGGTCTGTCGAGAAGTTTGCGCCAACAGGGAAAGTACCCTTCTGATCTTTGCCTTCCGACTCGGCATAAAGCTGCTTATACCACTCGCCAAACATTGTAAGCGAAGGTTCATAATTCGCAAGTATCTCGATAGTTTTGCCTTTGCGCTGTAAAATATTTCTGATGACCGCATATTTAAGACAAGGATTATTTTCAACATCTTTGTTATCAAAATCAGCCCTTGCATCCGCCGCCCCCTTCATAACGGCATCTATATCGATGCCCGCAGCTGCCATAAGCAGCAATCCAACGGGTGTAAGTACGGAGAAACGACCGCCTATATCGTCCGTAATAACAAATGTCTCGTAACCTTCCTTGTCACAAAGACTCTTCAGCGCACCGCGTGACTTGTCTGTAGTTGCAAAGATACGTTCTTTTGCGCCCTCTTTGCCATACTTATCCTCTACCATTTTCTTGAAAATTCTGAAAGCGATAGCGGGTTCGGTCGTTGTACCCGATTTTGAGATAACGTTTACGGAAAAATCTCTGTCACCGATCATTTCAATTATATCACTTAAATAATCGGATGAAATACTGTTGCCCACAAAATAGATATCGGGAAGACCCGGATGCTTTTTGGCATTGTAATTGTTACCGTTGATAAAATCAAGCGCTGCACGGCCGCCAAGATATGAACCGCCGATACCGATAACAACAAGCACTTCACTGTTTGACTGTATTTTCTTTGCTGCTACTTTAATTCGTTCAAACTCTTCCTTGTCATAATCAACGGGAAGATTTACCCAACCGATAAAATCGTTGCCTGCGCCTTTGCCTGTATTAAGCAGGTCAACAGCTACATCGGCAAAAGGTTTCATTTTTTCGATCTCGCCTTCCCTGATAAAAGATTTAAGTCCGTTTGTTTTTAATGTAATGCCCATAAATATCATTCCTCCTAATATTTTTTCGCCTTTGGCGTTTTTTATTATATAATATAAATTATGAGAAGCAAGGGAGCTTGCTCACTTGATTCGAGTAATTTAATGGCACGAAATTTATGATTTCGTGACGTTTATCGGAAGATTTATCTTCCGATAATATCAATCTACGTGTACAAAGTTTTCAACGTAGGCTATTTCTGCATTGTAGCGATAGCCGTCATCATCTACGAAATAGCTTCCGCTTTTATATGTTATGCCAACACCCACTATTTCCAGTGTTTTAAGCATATTCGACCTATGCCCGTAAGAATTTATCCAACCAAGCGTTACACCCGTGGGCCATACATCACCAATCGCGATATTTTCGCAGGCATAGTTGAAGTATATACCCGCATCGTCAAGACGTCGGCCTATTTTTGAACCGCCCGAACCTATATGGCTGAAAATATGATTTTCCGACATATAGTCCGAATGCGCCTGGGCAACCGCCTCAAGCTGTTTGTCGTATTTGACGGGATCAACACCGTTTCTTGCACGAAAGGCATTTATCATATCAAATATTTCATTCTTTGCATTTTGTATAGTTTTTTCGGTGTATATCTCTTTTAAGGTATAATCCGAAGAAACAAGCATTATACCGTAAAGTCTGTTGCCGTCGTTGCCGTCAAAATACAGGTAGCTGTCCACTTCGTCGTAAGTTCCGTATTTATAGTAGAAATATTTTGGGTCTTCTTTGAGGTTAAGCCCCGATACATCATCGTTATACTTCAAATTGCGGTATTTCAAGTCTTCCGACATAGTGTATATGCATTTTACAACACCGTTATCTACGCCGACCTGCGTATAATGATGATAATCGCTGTTGTAAATATACCAATCACAGCCTTCCACACCCTGTTCTACCCGCGGTGCATCAGGAAGTTCTTTCTCTGCCTGACCGATAAAGAAGCTGTTTCCTCCAACATTCAGCGTTTTGTCGGGCGAAGAAGTTGTTGTTTCGGCTGCCATAGTTGTGGTTTCCGTAACAGCCTGCGTTGTAGTCTCCGTGGTTATTTCGGTGCTCAACTCGGGGTTGAGTTCCAGATATGCTTTTTCAAGCTGTTCCGTTATTTTTACAAAACTGTCTTTTGGTGAACTTCCCGTCATTGCACGGAACAGCAGCGCATTCAGTGAATCATAAGTTGAAAGATCGCTGAATTTTTCATTGAACGCGTTTGCATCGGCAAGCCACTTATATGTGGAATCATCAATTTCATCAAGCGACATCTGATTGTAGCCCTCGCCGATAATATCGGGCAGTTCCTCCTCATTTACCTCAAAACGCATAGACTCCAGCATACCTATCAACTTGTTGTAATACTGCTCGGGCGAATTTCTGCGCGAATAATATATCGCATTATTTATATATGAATAATTTGCGTTTGAACTTTTGCTTTCATTATACGCCTCCACTGCCGACAGCCAAATTTCAACACCGGCATCATCGATATTTTCGTCACGCAGTCTCTTGCCTTCAGTGATAAGGCTTCTGATATTCGGGAACGGATTGCCCGTTGTTGCCTGGGTCACAGCCTGCGTTGTGGTTTCCGTAGTTGCTTCTTTGGTGGTAACGGGTGCGGTCGTCAACACTTCCCCGCTGCCCGTAACAAGCGCCTTTACAGCCTCATAAACGCCCTTGCTGCCGTATGACACAAGCTTTATATCATTGTTTTCATCTATGACCGCCACAAACGGTGAAGAGGTATTTTCCTTTTCCATAAGCGCCCTGTAGGCCTTTTCAACATCTGCCGCGGTTTTGCTGTATGCGCAGAACAGCACGCCCGAATCATAATCGGGGTCTAAATCGTCTACATAATCGCTCACAGACGACTTACCGTCGCTTACATCGGTGAAAAACACATCTACATCCGCATACTCACCTATCGGTTCGGCTATAAAACGCTTTACAAGCTCGTTCGTTTCTTTATCTTCAAGTCCGCCGAATATAAGGACCTTATCTTTGGCATTTACAGACGTAAAACCAACCTTTTTACTGCTGTTTACAGCGCTTACCGTACTTATGGATATGATATTTTTGCCGTTTGTAAGGTAAATATCGCCGCTGCTGTCTGTAGTTTCAAGTTTAATATTGAAAGGATCATTTTTTTCTATCGCAAAAACAAAATCTTCTTTAAGCGACTTTTGCAGTATATCCGCCGCATCCGAAGCCGTTATCATATTATCCGCATCCACATCGCAGTACTCCACGGGCACAATATCCGCCCAGTCCCCCGAAAGTGTATACTGTAAAACCGCAACAGCATCCGAAGCCGTTATCATTTTGTCGTTATCGGCATCGCCGTACATATATTCCGCCGCCGAGCAATTTAAGCACAGCGCACAAAAAAATATTGAAAATAAAATGAAAAATTGTATCCTTTTATGCATAATAGGTTTGCACCTCCTTATACCATTATACAACATACTCAAATTATTTTCAATACTAATTTTGGAAAACTTAAATTTTAACAATTTTTTAATATTTTTTCGTTTAAATCAAATGACCTTTCACAATAAGTCTGTGTGTTGCCGTTCTTATGGGTGTACAGGTAACAAGGGTCATTGTTGCGGTATCCGTCGGGTCAAGCACCGAAAGCTCCGTAGGCTCAACAACCTCCTTGCTGTCCACGCAATAGGTAAAAATGCCGTCAACGGTTTTTACACGCACCGTGTCACCCGGTTCCAACTCGTCAAGGCGGTTGAAATAAGCACCGTAGCGGTAGCTTCTATGCCCCACTACCGCAAAATTTCCCACCTGCCCCGGCATCGCCGTATTCGGAAAATGCCCGACGGAAAGCGTTATGCTTTTATTGTCCGTGCCCTCTGCCATTGTTACGACAAGGTCTATTTTATCTATTTCCATAATGCCTATAATGCCTTTCGGTATAGACATTTCGCGCAGTTTGTCCTTGGGTCCTTCGCTTTGCGGCGTTTCGGCAGCCTCAACGGAAGCGATCTCGCTTGCCTCCTCCGCCCTGCGGTTTGCCATCGCCTCTTCTATTTCCTCAACATTGAGTTCGCTGTCATTTACCCAGTTTATATAATCCTCATACTGCGCTACAAGTTCGTTTTTCTGCGCCTCGACGTGCTTATTTACATAAACCGCATATACCATACAGGCGACGCCTGCCGTTATCAGCAGGCCGCCTATAAAATTTTTTATCTTCATAATTTACCGTCTTTTATCAAAGGCCAAGCAGCTTGATAGCATCAACATAAGCCGCAATACCTTCAACTACTTTCTTTGCCTCTTTCATAGCAAGTACAACGGTAGCAGGCTGATGCACGACATCGCCGCCCGCAAACACGCCTTTAAGCGTAGTCATACCGTAAGGTCTTTCACTTGTTATAAGATAACCGTTTTCGTTTACTTCAATGCCCTTTGTTGTGGAGATTATCCTTCTTGCGGGCTTAGCTCCTATAGCAA
>CAMNCZ010000124.1 GCA_946534775.1 uncultured Eubacteriaceae bacterium | reverse complement strand
TGCCGATATAGCGGTGGATGCGGCGGATATAGTGCTTATGAGGACAGACCTTTGCGACGTGCCTGCGGCGATACGTCTTAGCCGTGCGGTGCTTGGAAATATCAAGCAAAATCTGTTTTGGGCATTTTTTTACAATATTATCGGCATACCGCTTGCGGCAGGTATCTGGATACCGATATTCGGCTGGAAATTAAGCCCGATGTTCGGGGCGGCGGCAATGAGTCTTTCCAGTTTTTGCGTTGTTTCAAATGCGTTAAGACTTAATTTTATAAATATTCACGATTCAAAGCGTGATAAAAGAATAAAACAAAACGATATGACAGAAAGTGAGGAAAAAACTATGACAAAAACAATGAAGATCGAAGGTATGATGTGCGGACACTGCGAGGCAGCGGTCAAAAAGGCGCTTGAGGCGCTTGAACAGGTGGATGAAGCGGCAGTTAGCCATACAGAGGGAACTGCGGTAGTGACACTTAATGCGGATATTGACGATGCAGTGCTTAAAAAGGCGGTTGAAGATAAGGATTATACGGTCGTTTCCATTAATTAAAAGTTTTTTAAATTAATGGTTGACAATTAAAAATTAAAATGATATAATTATTACAAATTTGATATTAAAGCAACACGGTGATAAGGAGTAGTAGCTTACGGAGATTTTTCAGAGAGTCGTCGGTCGGTGTAAGACGGCAAATCAAACTAAGTGAACTCGCCTTTGAGTGGCTCGGTTGAAATTTTCAGTAGACCGTGACGGATGCCGACCGATAAAGCGGCAAGGATATCGGCTGTTGTGCCCGTATCCGATGAGTGCGCCGAATTTTCGGCGAAATAAAGTGGTACCACGGAATTATGCCTTTCGTCTTTATAATTGACGGAAGGCTTTTATATTTTATTATCAGAAAAGGAGAAATTATTATGAATCATCAAAAATACAGAGCATATCCCACAATGAATATGCCTAACAGAAAGTGGCCCGACAACGTTATAACAAAAGCGCCCGCGTGGTGCAGTGTTGACCTGCGTGACGGCAACCAGGCACTTGAAAAGCCGATGAACCTTGAACAGAAGATAGAATTTTTTAAATACCTTGTTAAAATAGGTTTTAAAGAAATAGAAGTAGGTTTCCCTGCAGCAAGTGAGACGGAATATGAGTTCTGCCGCGTACTTATCGAGCAGAATTTAATACCCGATGATGTTGTTATACAGGTGCTTACACAAAGCCGTGAACATATCATCAAACGTACTTATGAAGCGCTTAAAGGCGTTAAAAAGGCGATAGTGCATCTTTACAACTCCACATCTACTTTGCAGAGAGATGTTGTTTTCAATAAGGGTAAAGAGGAGATAACAGAACTTGCCGTATTTGGTGCAAAACTTGTTAAGCAGCTTGCGGAAGAAAACGGAAAAGAGCATTTTCAGTTTGAATACTCTCCCGAAAGCTTTACGGGTACGGAGATGGACTATGCTGCCGAAATTTGCAATGCAGTTCTTGATGTGTGGCAGCCTACACCCGATAACAAGGTGATAATAAATCTGCCCAACACCGTTGAAATGGCAACACCTAACGTATACGCAGATCAGATAGAATATATGTGTGAAAACCTTAAATACCGTGAAAACGTTATCGTCAGCCTTCACGCACACAACGACCGCGGCACGGCAGTAGCAGACAGCGAACTGGGCGTTATGGCGGGTGCCGACAGAGTGGAAGGTACACTTTTCGGCAACGGCGAAAGAACGGGCAACGCAGATATCCTTGTAATGGCGCTTAATATGTTCAGCCGGGGCGTAGATCCCGAGTTGGATTTCAGCCATATCAACGATACGATAAAAATTTACGAATCCTCGACACTTATGCAGGTGCATCCCCGTCATCCTTATGCGGGCGAGTTGGTTTATACCGCTTTCTCGGGTTCACATCAGGATGCTATCAAAAAGGGTATGGCAAAAATGGTCGAACACCCCGACAGATGGGAAGTGCCCTATCTGCCTATCGATCCGCTTGATGTCGGCAGAAATTACGATCCGATCATCCGTATCAACAGCCAGTCGGGCAAGGGCGGTGTGGCTTATATTCTGGAAACGAATTATTCGCTTACCGTTCCCAAAACTATGCAGCAGGATTTTGGGCCTATCGTTACATCGGAGTCGGTTAAAAAGGATAAAGAACTTACACCGGATGAGATCTATAACCTGTTTATCGATACCTACTATGTGCGTGAACCTATGAAAGTTGAGTACTATACCGAACACGCTACAGACGATAAAGTTGAGATATCCACACGTCTTATCGTAAACGGCGAAGAAAAGACTTTCGAGGGCGAAGGCAACGGTATCGTTGATGCATTCTGCAAGATACTCAACAGAGAATTCGGTTTAAGCTTTAATGTTGCACACTACAGCGAACACGCTATGGAATACGGCAATGCTTCAAAGGCCATTACATATATACAGATCTTTGATGCCGATCAAAAGGCTCATTTCGGTATAGGCATAAGCAGCAATATTGCCAAGTCCTCACTTAGGGCCATAATGAGTGCTGTAAACAAAATAGGTAAATAATTATGATAAGTTGGTTGATCGATGGCGAACTGTCGCTGTCTATGTATGTTATGATAGCAGTGTTTTCCTTTGTTTCGCTGCTGTTCTGGTTTGGCGGTGTACCTTATCTTTTCGTTAAATTCTCAAAGCCCGTGAGCAAAAGAATGTTTAACCTGCTTATGATACTTTATGTGCTTGTTATAACGGCTTTTAACGGCGTTTTCCTGTTTATTGATGATGTATATTATAAAAGCTACAATGCTTCGATCGTCGTAAACGATATTACTCCGAGTACCGCATATTATATAATTATGGCGGTTATATTTGTGCTTTGTGTCATAGCGGGTATAATAAGCTGCAATATATTCAAGTATTCAAATGGGGTGGATGTGACTCTGCCCCACGAATACAAGGGAATAAAGCCCGTTAAGGCCAAAGTTATGAGCATCGATGATAAAACGGTGGTCGAGTACAACGGCAAAAATTATGTGCTTAGCAAAAATTTTAATTTTCGCCTGCGTGATACCGTAAAGGTAAGGATAATAGAGGACAGGGAAAATTGCTATATAGCGTGAAAATATGACAAAACAAAAAGTAAAAGGTTTTTTGGGAAAATTTTTCAAGGTCGTTCTGGTGGATTACCTTATAGTGGGCTTTTTGACTACACTTGCTGCGTTTTTGGCGGCGGTCGTACTTGTAAGATCGGGTATAGTCGATAACGATGTGGATTTGCCTTCTTATATAGCATCATTTTCGGCGGTACTGCTATACGGTGCGTATATATTTTTATTGGATAAAACAAAATCGCTTACGGATATCCATTTGTGGTTTTATAATTTAATGTGGCTTGTGTATTCGGTCTATATGGTCATTTTGATATACGCAAGACAGGGTTATACTGATTGGGTCACGGAAATTATGACATCTTTTTATGCAGTGCCGTTTTTTCTGATATATGCGGTAAACTGTGATATATTCGACAACGTTGGAAACAGCTGGTATATAATGCTGTTTATAATGCTTGGCGTACCGTCTTTTTTCTGCTGCTTTTTGCGGAATAGGCCCAAATTTATTCTGAACAGCTTTATTTGTTTTGCGTTATTATGTGTCTGTATCTGTTTGTATCAAAAAAGACCGATAGTAAAGTACGACGGCTACGGTTTTGAATATATGTACGGTTATTCAAGCACTGATTTTACGGGATATAACGTATATGACGGCGAAAAATTGGCTGTTCTTGACCATACACCGTCATTTACGATAAAAAATAAAAAGGATATGCCCGTGCTTGACGGTGCGGAAGCCTGTTATCCTCTGTACTGCGCGGCGGCAAAAGCGGTTTATAAAAATATAGATAAAATAGAATTACGGCAGCATAATAAAGAGAGAATATCCGATAAAGTAAAGACAAACGGCAAAATAGTTACATTTACAAACACTGCGGAAGGATATTGGCGGCTTATAAAGGGTTATGCGGATATCGTTTTCGGCGCGCGGCCTTCAAATGAACAGAAAAAGTGGGCGGCGGAAAACGGAAAGACTATTGTTACAACTCCGATCGCAAAGGAAGCTTTTGTTTTCTTTGTTGAACCCGATAATCCGATAAACGACCTGTCGGCGGATGATATCAGAAAAATATACAGCGGTGAGATTAAAAACTGGAAAGAGTTGGGCGGCAGCGATGAAGAAATAATCGCGTATCAGCGCCCCGAAAACTCGGGTTCGCAGGTGGTAATGCGGTATTTTATGGGTGATACGGAACTTGAGTACCCCGTGAATGTGCACGAAAAAATAGTTGAAAGTATGGCAAATATCATAGATGATGTGGCAACACACAAAGATGACAAGGAGTATGACGATTACGGTCACGAAAACGGTGCGATAGGCTATTCTTTCCGCTATTTTGTACAGGAAATGCAAAGTGGGAAAAAAGTAAAATTATTATCGGTAGACGGCGTTTATCCGTCACTTGAAAATATTGAAAACGGGACTTATCCGATAACTGCCGATGTGGTAATGGCAAGGCTTAAAGAAAACAAAAATCCCAATATCGATAAAATGATCGGATTTATGCTTTCCGACGACGGGAAGGAACTTATACGCAAAACGGGTTATGCGCCTGTTGAAAATACCGAACCTGTTACAAGAGAAGAAGTTTATGAGGAAAATTGAGTGCCGTTGCTGCCGAAAAAGACGAATATCACGTTGTAAGAAATTACGGCATTATAAATGAAGACGGGGACTATATAGTAGAGCCGATTTATAAAAATTACGAAATGAAAAGAAGAAAAAACGGCGTCTTTATAGATGTACAACCGCCGCTTTTTGTAACGTCTGACGGCGAAATACTTTATGATGAGGCAGCGTTTCCCGAAGAGGTACGCACCAATGAACCCGATGAACGT
>CAMNCZ010000123.1 GCA_946534775.1 uncultured Eubacteriaceae bacterium | reverse complement strand
TCGGTGCAGTACGTCATAAAGGCTTTATTCCCTGGGACGATGATGCGGATATTGTTGTTCCGAGAAAAGATTATGAAAGACTAAAAGCTATTGGCCCGAAAGCGTTTGTAGAGCCATATTTTTTTCAGAATATTTATACTGATAATAAATACTTAAGGGTTCACTCGCAACTAAGAAACTCCTATACCTGCGGATTACGGGTTTATGAAAATGATAGAGCAGATGGATATGAGTTATTCATATAAGCCCGTGTTGATAAAGGCTGTATTGAAATATGCCGACAATAAAGGCAGAATAAAACTTGGCGATATATCCGCATATTTCAAAGAGTATTATGAGGGTAGGAGAAATGCGGGACTTGTGGTTGAAAAATCAAACAGTATATTCGCCAAAGGCGGTTATACCGATAAAGAAGCGCAGAGAAATATCCTCGCAAATCCGTTCAAGCGTTTTCAGGATATGCAGATGCTGAGGCATACAAAAACCTTGGGTATAGTTGAGGTCGAACCGACTGTGTGGAAAAATCTGACAGAGGACGAAAAATCGGAGATAGAAAAGATTTGCGACGAGAAACTGGAGAGGTACTTTGAAAGATTTTGATGATAAAAAAGTTTCTTCCTCAAGGGGTTTGGGTTCGCCCAAAATATTAAAAACGAAATGCCCATTTCGTGCAAAACGTAAGTGGAATGCCATTTGGGGTCAAAATTTGCCAAAAACGATTTTCGTTGTTGAAAAATCCCAATAGGGCGTCCACTTGCAATGGTTCCTAAGGAAAAATATTAGATTATAAAAATTAGATTTTATGAAAAAATCAGCGATCGGTGCTGAACAAAAAATTCTGATGTTGTTGAAAAAATAATGTTATGAAAATCGGAGTGTTAAAAACAAATTTTGCGAGGACAGCGATATGAGTACGGCAACAAGAACTATTGAGAGCAAAATACTCGGGAAAAAGATGAATATTGCGATTTATATTCCGGACGGATATGAAAATACCGAGCTTCCCGTTTTATATTTTTTGCATGGCAGAACGGGGGACGAAAGCATTTTGCGGCAGCTTGAAATTGACAAAACTGCCGATGAAATGATCGGGTCGGGTGAGATAAAACCGCTTATGATCGTGTGTCCGAATATGGACAACAGCCGCGGGATAAATTCCTCGCAGGCTTATTGTGAAGTTGACGGGAAATACGGAAAAGTTCAAAAAGGACGGTATGAGGATTTTTTTATTCAAGAGGTCGTTCCTTTTGCAGACAGTAATTTTGTTACCGTCAAAAATCGAAAAGCAAGGTTTATCGGCGGTATTTCTGCGGGCGGATACAGTGCCCTGCATATCGGGCTGCGTCATTCGGATATGTTTTCAAAAATCGGCGGGCATATGCCTGCGATAGATCTGTCTTATGCGGATGAGGACGAGTGCTACTTTTCGGATGAGGCGATGTGGAAAAAATATGACCCGATAACGATCGCCGCAAACAAAAACTTTGATGGTATAAGTGTGTTTCTTGATGCGGGAAATAATGACGAGGGGCAGTTTTACCGTGCCTGTGAAAAGCTGTATCCGATATTGAAAAGCAAAGGCGTAGATATCCAAAATCATATTTTTGACGGGCATCATAACGGGAAATATATTATGTCAAATATGAAGTCGTATCTTAGGTTTTACGGAGCATAAATGCCTTAAAAGGTTTAAACGGAGATCCGATCCGAACAAATATTTATAAAAAAAGTCTTGCATATAAAATTTGTCTGTGGTATACTGGGTTTACAATTTAATATGGCATGTGTGATAAGTGCCGTTGTTTTGATGATCAAGAGTGGGCGTACTATGCCCTCTTGACTTCAAAGCAACGGTTTTTTGTGCTTTGAGTGCACCTTGACAACTTCATCCGCATATGGTCGGACGGCCGCCCCGGAGAAGCCTGCGATGATATGAGCGGGTCAAGGGGAAGAGTCCGACCAGAATGCGACAAAGCTACTAACTACCAATGAAACAAATTATTACAGGAGGAAACACACATGGCCATGAGAAGTAAAATACAAAATTATCAATGGTGGGACGACAGAAACGTACCGCCAACAACACCCAAAATAGTTGTAAACAGTATAGATAACGACTTGTTCCGTACCCCTAAAAGCATATACGATTACTTTGACGCCAATATGCAGGGATGTGAAGAATATAAACGCAAGATCGCTGTAGCGGTTTGGAGTGCTGTTAACAAGCGTATAAGAAATCATTTCCTTGTTATCGGCGAAAGCGGCTGCGGAAAAACCGAGATCTTCAGAATCCTGAAAAGGGTTTATAAAAATGTTGTCATTTTTGACAGTTCAAACAGCAATCCGAAATCGTATAAGGGCACAAACTGTCTTTCCGATGCGTTCTCGGACATAGACCCGACCAAACCAAGCTTTGTGATATTCGATGAGTTCGATAAATGTCTCTCCAAAGGCAACGATGGCGACTTGGGGTATATGATGCAGATTGAGTGTTTGAAATTTCTGGAAGCGGATGAACCGATATACGGCGGCAGCGAGAGAAACCCTCGCAGAATTGATATTTCGCAGTCCAGCCTGTTTTTCGTCGGAGCTTTTTCTGCCCTTAAAAAGAACCGAAAATCATGTCTTGGATTCGGGAACTCAATAGCCGTATCCAAAGATGAACCTATCACTTTTGATGATGTAATTAAATCGGGAACATTAACAAACGAATTTGTCGGACGTCTCCAATCTGTCATCCAATTGCCCGCTATGAATAATGAACGTGCCATGCAAATCATCAGAGACCCTCGTTACAGTCCTGTCGGGAAATTGTCAAATCAATATGGCATACGTATTGACATATCCGATGAAAAGGTGATCGAGTTGGCAAGTGATGTCGAAAAATACGGAATACGCCAGGTCTACTCAAAACTGAACGAAATTATATCGGACTCCCTGTTCGACGACCCCGATACATCAATAATAAACATTAACTAAGGAGGTACCATAGATGATCTATCTTGATTTTGACATAAATAATGAGGACAGAATTTCACATATAAATTTAGATGCACACGAATACAATGGCACGGAGCGCGAATGTACGCTTAAAGAGGCGTTGGAGGATTTGAAGATCCAGAATCCGTGCATGATTTTTACACGAAAACTGAAAAGCGGATATTACTCTTCAAAACTGTCGGAAGATGCAATTACAAGTATCGCCGAGGCCACAGACTTTCTTGCGAACCTTTGGCAATACAGTGACGAATATGTCAGATACGCCGACGGCAAGAATATGCAGCCGTATATGAATCCGCTTCACATTTTGGAGAACGCATTGAACCTCTTGATCGAACAAAGAGAGCTGATCATTGATCTAAAGGGAAAATACGGCGATTAATATAACTGTGACAGAGTGACTGCCGTTTCTGTATTTTTTGTTGGAGAGGTCTTGAAAAACATTTTCTTATGCGGTGATGAACGTGATCGTATGCGGTGTTAAATCGGGAGAAAAATGTTGCGTAAATGTTTGGGGTGTATTATAATTAAGGAAAGTAAGATTTTCGGTGAATTATGCCTATAAGCGAGGTGTTTTGTATGTTTGATGAAAAAACAATAAAAGAAATTGAAAGCGGCGGCGGTCGCGAGTCGATAACGGCAGAGGAAGCGTTTTGCGAACTTGCCGAAAAATACGGCGAAGAATTTACTTGGGGTATGATACCTTTTGGCAATAGAACATTTGTGCCGGAACTTAAAAAAGAGATCGGTGAAAACGATCCGCTTTACAATGAACTTATTTATGCTGTAGCAAAAAGTTATGTAAACGATGATGTTTTGTTTGTGGTCGGCGGTTATAGGGATGTAGACATCTATCGGATCTATCATTTGACTTATTCGGAGAAAAATGCAGAAGGGTTTCCAAAATATAAAGAATTCGCGGGAATATTGGCGGTAAAGGAATATATAGAAAGTGAATTTGTGAAAGGATATTGAAAAAGGAATAAATTATGAAATATTATTCAAACAGCAATAAACTTATCGAAGAAATGAACAAAAACGGCGGTAACGCCTGTGATGTGCTTACGGCGGAAAACGGCTGTGTTGCAGGCTGTAAGGCGGGATTTACATTTTACAGAGAGACCGAGTACAAAAAGCCCGGTGTGCATAACGACCAAGAGGGATTTTTGGTGCTTGAGGGACACGGAAAGGCAAAATTCGGCGATGAGGAATTTGATGTCTATCCGGGTCTTGCAATGATAGCACCTGCGGGTACTCCGCACGCTATAAAGAAGGATGAGGATAGCTGCGATGTGAAAGTTTTTTGGTTTCACAGTGCGGTGTGAATGAGAGGTTAAAAAGGCTTGAAAATATTTGATGAAAAGGAGAAGTAAGAATATGCCATACATAGCAATAAAAGCATACCCAAAGGACGAGGAAACGAAGAAACGTGTTATCGAGAGGATAAACCAAGTGTTTTTGGAAGAGTGGGGCTGTCCGCAGAAAGCACTTTGCATTTCTTTGGAAGAAGTTGCACCCGAGGATTGGGCGGAGAAAGTCCGTGCGGCGGAGATAGAGCCGAACAAGGACAAAATGAAGATACTTGACGGAGAGAAATTATATTAAAATGAGTAAATACGACTCCTTATGGGAATACATAAAAACACGCAAAGAGCAAAATTTCAAACTGACTTTTTCGGAAATAGAGAAGATCGCAGGCGTACCGATAGACCATTCGTTTTTGAAATACAAAAAAGAACTTTTGGAGTATGGGTATGAGGTCGGGAAAATATCAATGAAAGAACAAACGGTCGTATTTAAGGAACGGGCGTGATGTGATCTCGATATGATTTTTGTTGTCGATGAAATTTTATCGAGTCACTCGACAAAATTATGTCGAATAGCTTGACAAAATATCGGGAAAGCTATATACTGATATAAAGAAACCTTTTGTATTGGGAGGGAGAAATATGGCTA
>CAMNCZ010000122.1 GCA_946534775.1 uncultured Eubacteriaceae bacterium | reverse complement strand
GAGAGTTTGTCGGCCTTTTTCTGGAGTTCGGGAACATCCATAGTGCCTATTATCTTTATTTCGGAATATCTTGCGCGGTCCGTTTTTTTGCCTATTTCGGCAACAAAGGCGTGATATGCGGCAAGCTGAACACTTACAGCATCCTTTTCGGCTATTATCTCCGTCAGTGTACGGCCGTCAACGCTTGTTTTGCCGTTGGTTTTATTTATGGCCGTCATAAGATAGCGCAGGCGTTCTATGCAGGTATCAAACTCCTTTAAAAGCTTTGTCGGGTCCTCGTCGGGTTTCTCGTCCTCCTGCACAAGGCAGTTGTTTTTTATTCGTTCCGCCAATTCCGCCAGTTTGCGGTTAAGGTCGGCTCTTTCCTGTAATGCTTCGGCAAGTTTCATTCTATCGGTCACCTATTTTCTCAAATACTTCGGTTATTTTTGCGTAATCTTCCAGTGTAAGCGCTTCTCCGCGGACTTTTTCGTCATAGCCCGCTTCGTTTATAAGCGCGGTAAGTTCTTCTTTTGTCATATCCCAGCCGCCTGCGTTGAAAAAGCAGTTCAAAAGCGTTTTTCTGCGCTGGCTGAACGCTGTTTTTATGATATGAAACAGCAGTTCGCGGTCGTTTACGTCAACCGCGGGCTTTTCCAAAGTTTTCAGCCTTATCACCGCCGAATCCACATTCGGGCGCGGCATAAAGCAGTTTTGCGGCACGTTTGCCACAAGATACGGCTCGCAGTAGTATTGCGTTACAAGCGAGAGCGAACCGTAATCCTTGCTTTTGGGCTGCGCCTGCATACGATAAGCGACCTCTTTTTGTATCATTACCGTTATGCTGTCAACGGGCAGATTTTTTTCAAGAATATTCATAATTATCGGCGTGGTTATGTAATACGGCAGGTTTGCGACGACCTTCAGCTTTTTGCCGCCGTTTTCCTCTGCAAGTTTTGCAATATCCACTTTCAGAATATCCTCGTTTATCAGTTCGATATTTTCATAATCCTCAAGCAGTTCGCCCAGAATGGGGATAAGGGTCTTGTCTATCTCGACCGCTATGACCTTTTTGCAGTGTTTTGCAAGCGCCTGTGTCAAAGTGCCGATACCCGGGCCTATTTCAAGCACGGTATCTTCCTCGGTAAGTTCCGCGGAAGCGACTATTTTATCCAGCACTCTCTCGTCAACCAGAAAGTTCTGCCCGAAATTCTTTTTAAAAGCAAAATCGTACTGTTTGATTATCTGTTTTGTCTTATATGCAAGACTCGGTTCACGTTCCTGCATATTATAACATTCCTCCGCGTTCCATTTCGGATATACGCTGTTCGCCTACCGCGGCAATTTCTTGGAACTCCTCGATAGTCTGTCTCATCCTCGGCAATGCCTCGCGCTTGTAGTTTGAGATATCATCCAAAGCATTGAATGTCTCCTCAAAGGCATTTTTAAGCACATCTGTGTTAAGCGTGCTTTCGCTTGCCTGCCGATGTATGTCAACACCCTGCTGACGCAGCATTTTTGCGGTCGATTCTATCATCTGATTTGTGGTTTTGTTGAGTGCGTCAACTTTTTCAAGCACTATCTTCTGGTTATAGAGTGCGCCCGCAACCGTAACAGCCGTCCTTAACGCAGTGACCGTAACGTTGTTTGCACGGTCAACACTGCGGATAAGCTCCTTATTGTTGCGTCTTAAAACTTCCATTGCGATAATGCCCTGCTGCGACACGACCTGTACCTGCTGAAAATCCTCGATGCGCTGTCTTAACGGATAGAGTATCTCCTCTTCGATAAAGCGTATCTTTTCCTCGTCCTTGCCCTCAAAACGCGCCTGCTCTATGCCGCTTGCAAGGCAGCTGTCAAGCTTTAAGCCAAGTTCGATATTATTCTGCATTTTCTTTGTGATATCACGCATACTCTTTTCTTCAAGTTCAAGCGTAACATTATCGTTTTCAAGGCTTTTTTTGCCTTTGTTGAGTGATTCTACAATGGTCGCTATCTCTGCATCGGCGGTCTTGAATTTTTCAAAGTACAGTCTTACGGGGTTGAAAAGTTTGCCCAAAACGCCCGTTTTCGCAAAATCTATATGGCTGGGGTCAAGGTCTTTCATTTTAAGTGTAAGTTCCGCAAGCCCCTGTGCAACTTCGCCGTTTTCCGAACCCGTTATCTGAAAACTGTTTATGCGCTTTTGCAAAATAGCGTTGCTGCCCGCACTTTTCTTCATATCCGCAAGACCGAACTGCTCGATAACATCGGTGTATTCCTTGCGCTGTTCAAACGAGTCTATATCTATTTTCATTATCTGATCGGCCTTGACCTGAGCCGTATCCGCAATAAGCTCTGTCTCTTTTTCGGTGGGCAGTATAAGCTGCTCGACCTCTTTTTTTACTTCTTCCTGCGTAGGCAGTTCCAGATTAAAATCTCCCATAGTTGTATCTCCTTACCTTATAAAAAATTACATATTTGCATTGAATAACTGCTTTAACTGATAAATTACGTCATCTGTATTCGCATTTATGCACACGCCCTCGTTTATATCCGAAAGCTTTGAAAGCGCATCTATATCCGCATTGTATCCTATTGTATAAACAGGCACCGCAAGGCCGCTTACTATGTCCTCTACCTCTTTAAGGCCGTAGCCGCGGTTTGTCTCGCCGTCGGAAAGCACAAATACCATAGCTTTTGCGTTGGGTACTTCCGTCATTTTATCCTGTATCATTTTAAGAGCAACGCAAAGACCGTCGTAGGTCGCCGTACCGCCCGAAGCGTCAAAGCTTTCGACCGTACCCTTGAAATACGACTGCTGATTTATGTCAAACTCGCCTATCGGCAACGCGATATTTACATCATCATTATAGCTTACAAGGCCGATATAGTTGTTTGTGTTGATATACTGCATTGAGTTTACAAGGCTGTCTTTTAAGGTGTTGAGGGGTTCGCCCGCCATACTGCCCGAAACATCCGTTACAAACACGCAGATAACGGGCTGATTGTCCTTATTTTCCTTGTAGAGTTTCTGCGCAGCCATAAGGTCAGAACCCGAATATTCGGGAAGTGAGGGTATATAATTTATATCTGCGTTAAAACCGTCTTTTTTCGCAAGTTCCGCACCGTTTTGTTCGCAGAACTGCGCAAAAGCCGTCAATATATCTTTCTTTGTTGAAGATTCTATCATTGACAGCGGATTTTTATGCGCATAACCAAAGGGTATAAAACGGTAGTTATTGCTTAACTTGCTGTCGTTTACATAAACCTGGTATTCAAGCACAAAGGCATCAAAACTGCCGCGCTCTGCCGCATTTCGCATCTGACCCGTAGTCATCGCTACAAAGGGCACATTTTCCTGGAAAGACTGGAAACCTTTTACAGCCCTGTCGGAAAGGATATTGCCGCTGTCATAGCTGTCAAGCAGGGTAACAAGAAAGTTCATACCCGTTGCCGATGTAAACGGGTTTGTATAGCCCACTGTTATCTTGCCGTCTGCGGTAGCCTGCGCAAAGTTTTTTACATCCGCGCTGCCGTAGTCCTCAACAAGTGTGCTGTAAGTGGAATTTGAAACAACTATGCCCGCATAGTTCATAACAAGGCTGTCGTCAATATCAACAGTCTGCACGCCCTTTGCGTTAAGCATTTTTACGCTCAGATCCGATGAGGGCGATATCGCATCGGGTACATATTTGCCCGAGGCGGGGTAATCCACCTGCTGACCGCTTGATACCGTTCTTATCCTTACAGACACCTGTCTGCCGCCGACATTTGCACCCGAACGGTTGAATTTTTCCGCCATTTCACGCAGATAACCGTCCGTGCCCGCGCCCGTCTTTTCGGAACTTACAAAAATTTCGGCATAATCGCCCGTGGTCTCTCTTACCGCTATGGAATCGTCCTTTAACTCGGGCAGTTCCTGAAACAGACTTTCCTCGTCCGAAAAAGTCACCTGACCTTTAACGGGTGTCGTTTCCTTTGGCGCAATTTTTTTGTAATACCTTTCAAGTTTTTCCTGTGCCGCCTCTTTTGTGACCGTTTTTGCGGATTTGCCGACATTTCGCGTAAGCGCCACACCGCCGAAAACCAGCGCTATAACCGCTATTGCTATACCTACAAGCGCACCCGCGTTATTATTCTTTTTCATTTTTCTCCCCCTTATTTATAATATTTTACCTCTTGTGTCAGTTTCTTTATCTCATCAAGCAGCTTGTCATTGTCCTCGCTGTGTCCCCCAAGTTCCACCGCAAGGGTATCAAGCTGCAAAATAAGCCTTTCATTTGCCGTCACTACATTTTTTATGCTCTGTTCGTTCATTCTATACAGTTCCAGCTGCTGTTGCTGGATATCGTCGGGGATACTGTCCTGTTTATGGTTTAAAAGGCGCGTATACTCCCCTTCGTCAAAAAACTGCATTTTGTGCGCGGCGCTTATCAGATTATCGACCAGGCTTAAATTGGCCTCGTTCACAATGGCCGAGTATTTGTCGTTTGACATCGAGTTTTTTTCAAACCTGCGGTCTATCTCGCTTTGCAGGCGCCCCATAGAACGCCCCAGCCTTTCTATCTGGTCCAGCACCGTCTGCGCCGTTTCACCGAAATAACTGCCGTTTTTGTACATATCCAATATTTTCTGCGCCTGCGAAACATCTTTCACTTCCACATTGACGGGCATACGAGGCCCCGACAAAAGCCGTGAATTGCCGTAAAAGAACATAACCGCCAGAAAAATACCTATCAATATACTCATACCCGCCTTGAAAATAGACGGATCATTCGGGTACCACCCCAAAAGCCCCGGCGAATATGTAACGACCGCACCGACAATGATAATTAAATTAAAAGCCGCTATTTTAGCAATTTTATTAATATTCATAAGACATCCGATCCTTATTTTTCACATAAATATACATCTTAATTTTACTCTATAACCGCGTTTTTGTCAATGGAAATTGAGGGGCAGGTCACTTTTTTTGAATGAGTGCAAATTTTTGAAATTAGTTGTGTAAATTATTATTTACGCTACGAAATACGACGGACTTCTGACGAAGTCCTATAACCTCTCCGTCA
>CAMNCZ010000121.1 GCA_946534775.1 uncultured Eubacteriaceae bacterium | reverse complement strand
CAGAGCTTGCAAAGGCAAAAGTAGATGAGACCGTGGAAAAGAGCGATGATAAAAAAATAAAGGTGCTTAACGGCGGCTATACCGACGGTATGGCGGGCGAGATACAGAAACGTTTTGCACAAAAAGGTATAAACAATGTTGAAATAGGTACTTATGACGGCGAAAAAATGACCGAAACGCAGATATATGTGTCGCGCGCAGGTACGGGGCTTGATTTGGCAAAATGCTTTGAAAAACCCGTAAATGTGGTTGTGGATGCGGAAAAGACCGCTGCGGAAGGTGTTGATATAATAGTTGTTATAGGTATTGACGAACCGCTTAATATGACAACACAAAGTGTCGTATCCGCACCTGCGGAAATACCGCTGACACTTTCTCTTATATCGGGAGACGGAAGCGATTATCAAAACACTGCATCACAAAATACATCGGGAAATTATATGGACTATGATTTTGACGATGAAGATGATGAGGACGAAGATTATTATTCCGAAGAAGATGAAGAAGCAGCTGAAGCCGAAGACAGTGGTTATGAAGTTGAAGAAGTAGTAGAAGAGGAAGAGAACGATACATCTTCATACAGCGAAGAAGATGATGAGGAAGACAGCGGTTATGAACAGGAAGAAAACGTTGAAGATGACGGAAATTACGAAGAGGATAACGATAATGATACCGATGTCGAAGATGCACCGCAGAATGATGTCGATAGCGGGAATGACAGTGAATCCGAGGGAGAACAGTATGATTATGAGGAACCCGTTGTCAGCTGATGATACGCTGTGGAGAATGCGGAGGTTTTGTCGATGAGTAAAGAGACAGACGAGAAGTACAAGAATGATTTTTATGAATATGAGGAAACCTCCGATTTTTCCGTTTATGATGAGGAACTGGAGGAAAGCGTGCGTGAAAGCCGCCGTACCAGGCGCGAAGCAAAAAAGCGCAAAAAGGTAAAGGCAGCAAGCAAAAAGAAAAATCAAGAGCCAAAACCGACCCCCGAATTTGCGGAGGAAACTGCCGAGATGCCGGAACAGGAAACGGAAGTTCGGGAAAATAACAACATTAAAATAAAAAGCACGCGCAAAAAGCGCCTGAAAGACGGCAAAAAAGTTAAGGTGGCATCTGCGCAGGCAAACGAAAGCAATGCAAAGCCAAAGAAAAAGAAAAAAGGTTGTCTGTATAAGCTTTTGACACTTGTTTTGCTTGTGTTGTGCGGTTACGGTGTTTATGTAGGCGGTATGATGCTCTGGACGTATTTCAACCCCGAAGTGGTTGAAAGTTTCCCGACAAACGATATACTTTTGCCTACAAATGTAGTAAAAACGGCGGAAGTGCCCGACCGTACCATTGCGCTTTTAATGGTAACGGACGAGGATAAGACAAGGACCGACTCTATGGTGCTTGCAAATTACGACAACATAAATAAAAAGCTTACGCTTGTTTCCATACCGCGTGATATTATGGTTGAAGTCAGCGACGAGAATTACCGTATAATGCGTTCGGAATATCCCGAGCCCGGCAGTCAGATAATGAAGATGAACCATATACATCATTTCGGCGGTGAGGCACACGGTGTTGAAATGCTGCTTGACGAGATAGAACGCCACTTTGATGTTAAGCCCGATTTTTATGTGAAAGTCGATTTTGACGGCTTTAATGCCATTGTCGATTCTATCGGCGGTGTTGAGTTTGATGTGCCGCAGGATATGGACTATGAAGACCCGACGCAAAATTTGTCGATACACCTTAAAAAAGGCCTTCAGGTGCTTAACGGCAGCCAGGCGCAGCAGTTGGTCCGTTTCAGAAAGGACAACTACGGCGGCGGTTATGTAAACGGCGATATAGACCGTTTGAAGGTACAGCAGGCGTTTATGAGGGCATTTATGGAAAAAGCACTCAGAAGCGATGTTGTTTTCAAAAATGTGCTGGATTATCTGTCGGCGTTCAACAAATATGTTTCCACAAATGCGACGATAAAGGATATGGCAAATTATGCCTCCGTGCTTAAATCGCTTAAAATGGAAAATGTAACTATGTACACTTTGCCATGCATACCGTCGGAATACGGCGAGTATGAGCTGGATGAAGCAGAGGCGGAGAGACTTATTTACAATGTGTTTAAAAAACCGCTTGATGAAGTGAAGAAAGAGATAGAGCAGGAAGAGGCAGAAAAAGACCTGGAAAAAAGCAATGACAAGAAGATACAGGTGCTTAACGGCGGCTATACCGACGGTATGGCGCGCGAAATAATGGCACGTTTCAACGAAAAAGAAATACCCGTTGAGGCTGTGGGCACTTATAACGAGGATAAGCCCGAAAAGAGTATTATTTATACTTCGCGTGAAGGCATTGGTCTTGACCTTGTCAAGTTTTTCTATAACGGTGCAGATGTGGTGGTGGACCCCGAAAAAACGGGCGAATATGACATTGTGGTGGTAGTTGGTATAAATGAACCGCTTAATGAGGGCGAAAAGCCCGTTACAAGCGAGTTTGAAAACGAGGAGCCGCAGGTCATAGAAGATACCGAAGCGGGTGAAGATGAAGACTACTATGACAGCAGCTATGATGAAAGTTATGATTATGATGAAGATGAAGAAGATTATTATGATTATGACGAAGAAGATGAAGAAGATTACTATGATTATGACGAAGATGAAGAGTAAAAGAGAGGTATTGATTTGACCGTTTTAATTATTGGCGGCGGCGCATCGGGGCTGATGGCGGCAATAACCGCAAAAAAATTCGCCCCTTCTGCGCAGGTGATAATTGCCGAAAGGCTTGACCGTGTAGGCAAAAAAATACTTGCTACGGGAAACGGCCGCTGCAATTTTTCAAATATTAATACAAAACCCGTAAATTATTACGGTAAAGATCCGTCTTTTGTCAATAATGCTTTAAAGGAGTTTACCGTATCCGATACGGTAAACTTTTTTAATGAGCTGGGGATATTTCCCCGTGAAGAGCGAGAGGGCAGGTTATATCCCTATTCTTTGCAGGCATCTGCGGTGCTTGATGCACTTAGGATAAAATGTGATATGCTTGGCATAGAAACCTTGCTTAACAAAAACGTAAAGGAAATATCGGCTAAAAAAGGCAGATTAAGGGCGGTTTTTGACAACGGCGAAAGGCTTGGGGCCGACAGTATGATTTTGGCGGCAGGCGGCTGTGCAAGTCCTGCGTTGGGGTCGGACGGCAGCGGTTTTGAAATACTGAAAAAACTGGGGCATACAATTACACCGCTTTCGCCCGCACTTGTGCAGGTAAAAACGGATATCAAGCCAATAAAAGGCCTTTCGGGCATTAAAATAGATGCAATGGCCGCACTCATTCAAAACGACAAGGTGATAGCAAGCGATTCGGGCGAGATACTTTTTACCGATTACGGTCTTTCGGGGCCGCCGATATTTCAGCTGTCGGCGCAGATGCCGTTTAAAAAAGGGCTTTGCATAGCGCTTGATTTTATGAGCGAGTACTCTTTAAGACAGGTCTACGATATATTGGAAGGCAGAAAAAACAGTCTTTTAGGCCTGACAATGGAAAACTTTTTCGGCGGTCTGCTGAATAAACGTCTCGGCAACCTTATCGCAAGGGCGGCGGGGATAGAAAAACTGTCGTTTAAAGTTGACGATCTGGACCGCGATATGCTGTGGAGAATATCGCGGCTTATAAAGGAATATAAAATAGAAGTAACGGGCCTTAACGGCTTTAAAAATGCGCAGGTAACGGCGGGAGGAGCGCTTACGGACCAGTTTTCGCCGTTTACCATGCAGTCAAAGTTTGTTGAAAACTTGTACTGCTGCGGCGAAATACTCGATATTCACGGCGACTGCGGCGGGTATAACCTGCAATGGGCATGGTCATCGGGTTATCTTGCGGGGAAAAACGCTGTGCTTAAAAAAGAAATGGAAACTATATGAAAAACAGGGATTCGCAACAATTTAAAAAAATGACCGAAACACCGATAATGCCGCTGCTTATAAAGCTGTCTGTACCAACGGTCATAAGTATGCTTGTTACAAATATCTACAACCTTGCGGATACGCGGTTTGTGGGAAAATTGGGCAACAGCGCAAGCGGTGCGGTGGGTATAGTATTCGGTTTTATGTCCATAATACAGGCTATGGGTTTTATGTTCGGTCAGGGTTCTGGCAGCATTATATCCAGATGCCTTGGTTCAAAAAATACGGACGAGGCTTCAAAAACAGCATCAACGGGCTTTTTTGCGGCACTTGCGGCAGGTTTTACGGTGGCTGTGCTTTCGTTTGTATATCTGGATAAACTTGTAAGGCTGCTGGGAAGTACGGAAACGATAGTACCTTATGCCAAAACCTACATAATGTATATTCTTGCGGCGGCGCCGTTTATGACGGCCAGTTTTGTGCTTAACAATATACTGCGCTATGAGGGTAAGGCCGCACTTGGTATGGTGGGGCTGCTGACGGGCGCGCTGCTTAATATTGCGGGCGACCCGCTGTTTATGTTTGTGTGCAATATGGGCATAGCGGGTGCGGGCCTTTCTACGGCATTAAGCCAGACTATAAGCTTTTTTGTGCTGCTTAGTATGTTTTTAAGGGGAAAGACCGCATCAAAAATTTCAATATTGCGTGTTGACCTGCGGCCGAATTGCCTGTTTGATATAATGGCAACGGGTCTGCCGAGCCTTTTAAGACAGGGGCTTACAAGTTATGCGACCGTGCTGCTTAATCTGCGGGCGGGCGTATATGGCGACGAGGCGATAGCCGCAATGAGCATAGTATCGAGAATAGGATTTTTTGTATTTTCCGTTGCGCTTGGTATCGGACAGGGCTTTCAGCCTATATCGGGCTTCAACTACGGCGCAAAAAAATACAAACGTGTCAGAGAGGCTTTCGGTACGACATTTGTGCTTGCCGAAGGCTTTATGACTGTCGCTGCGGTAATAGTGTTTTTAAGCGCAAATCAGCTTGTGGGTGAGTTCAGAAACGACCCGCTTGTTATAGAAATAGGCACAAGGGAGCTTAAACTGCATATTGCGGCGCTTCTGTTCCTGCCGATTT
>CAMNCZ010000120.1 GCA_946534775.1 uncultured Eubacteriaceae bacterium | reverse complement strand
GGCAGTTGTTTTGACAGCCTGTAACACCGAATTTGAACTTGTGCGGAAGTTCCATCGCAAAAAATCTTTCGCTTATTTCTTGTGCAAGTGGGGCTGTCGCATTAAGAATATGATAATATTCAATGGTTCAGTCCCTTATGTTGTTTATTTTCTGTTAAATGAATTTTTTTATTATAGTAATTTTGGCGCCGCAGGCTTAAATCCGCAGTACGGGCTTTGCCCGTGCGAGGAGCGGACAAAGTCCGCAGACCTTACAGACTTGCAAGTGTCGCAGCAAAGCAAGGCGCGCAGACAAGTCTGCTAATTGGCAAAAAACCTGTTTTTTGCCAGAGGGTGGCGCTTAATGCGACACCCTCAGACCCGTCCTTTACGCAAGGGCGGGTCTTATTCTTTTCTTTATTTCACTGCCGATAACGATAACAAAAACCATTTTCAGTATATCTATGCCTATAAACGGCACACAGCCCGCCATAAAGGCAGAGTACATATCCATTTTTGCGACTACGGCAAGCCAGGGTACGGCTATGCAGTAAAGCACGATCTCGCTTATTATCATACCCAAAAGATGGATCGCCTTTTTATCGCTTTTTTCAATAAAAATGCCGCTTATAACAGCCATTGCGAAAAAGCCCAAAAGACAGCCGCCCGTGGGGCCGAGAGCCTTGCTTAATCCGCCCTGAAAGCCCGAAAATACGGGCAGGCCGATACAGCCCAACAGATAGTATATCAGATAACTCAAAGTGCCTTGTTTTGTACCCAGCAGGTAGACCGCAAGAAAAACGGCAAGGTTGGTAAGCGAAACGGGTACGGGGCCGATAGGCACGGTAAGCGGCCCGAGTATGCTTATAACGGCGGCCATAAGTGCGGTTTTGGTAAGATAATTTGTTTTCATAGTTCAAATCCTTCTCTTAAAAACATATTTTTGTCTTTTTGGATATTGCTGCCCGTTGTGGTGAGCATATCGCCCGTTATGGTGGCATTGGCACCGCCCAAAAACGCTTTCAGGCCGTTTTCGGATAGGTTTTTTCTGCCTGCGGCGATGCGTATTTCCGCCTTTGGCAGTATAAAACGGAAAATTGCGACAGTGCGCAGTATCTCGTCTTCGCTTAGCGGTTCAAGCCCTTCAAGCGGTGTGCCTTTTATGGGGATAAGTATATTTATCGGCACGGATACGGCGCCTATCTCGCTTAATTTAAACGCCATATCTATTCTGTCGTCCATTGTTTCGCCCATACCTATTATACCGCCCGAACATATTTCCAAACCCGCTTTTTTGGCATATTCTATGGTTTTTAACTTGTCGGCGTAGGTGTGGGTGGTGCATATATGCGCAAAATACCTCTCCGATGTTTCAAGATTGCAGTGATATCTGTCAACACCGCTTTCTTTAAGGCGTTTAAGCTGATCAAAATCGAGTAGACCGTGTGAGCCGCAAAGGGAGATATGCGGACATACGCGGTGCATATTTGCATACGCGGAAGCCGCTTTTTCAAAATCCGTGTCGGAGAGCGTTCTGCCCGCTGTCACGATGCTGTAGCGGTGTACACCCGCCTCTTCGTGATATTTGCAGTCGGAAATGATCTCGTTTTCGGGCTTGAATTTGTGGATATTGGGCTGAGAAGCGCACGAACGGCCCTGCGCACAAAACTTGCAGTCCTCGCCGCAGCCGCCCGCTTTTCCATCGATTATCGCACAAAGGCTTACAGAGCTGCCGCAAAAATGCCTGCGGATCTTGTCGGCACAGGCCGAAAGTTCTTCGGTCGCTGCCGATAAAAGTGCGGGGATATCTTCCTTTGTTATTGGTTTGTCGTTTAAAATTTTTTGTGTTATTTTTTTGATATTATTTATTTTGTTCATAGTTTTTGTCATATCTTTTGCAGTTTTTTATTTTTTTCTGTAAGGACAATGATAACACAATTTCTTGATATTGTCAACCGTAATATTTTAAAAGGTTGACAATATAGGAAAATCGAATATTACCGTTTTTCTTTCATATAATATCAAAAAATATATGGAGTAAAAAATGGAAACAGGGTTAAAAAAAGTGATATTTATGGCAGTGTTGGCGGCGGTGATGCTGACGGGCTGCGGTGACGGGAAGAGGGGCAGTGCGTATGATATGCTTAAAAATACAGAAAGCTACAGTACAAAGGCAGAGGTCAGGTACATATCAAACAAGGGCGAAAATATCTACGATACTGTGCAGACGGCAAAAAAAGACGGCAGATACCGCATAGACACGGTTGCGCCCGAGCAATACAAGGATACATCGCTTATTTATGACGGGAAACTTGTGTGGCAAAAAGCGGGCGATACGGACAAAATAAAAGTGACCTCAAACTCACCCGAAAGGGCGCTGCTTATACTGTATTCGTTTATTGAAAACCACGAAAAATCTATGGAAGAGGCGACGGTGACAACATCGGCTTCGCCAAATTCGGCCTTTACGGTTCTGGAGGCGGACATAGCGGGCAATGACAAAATTTTTTCAAAGGAAAAACTGTGGCTTGACGAGAAAAACGGCACTCCGACAAAACTTGTGATATATAATGACGAAGGAAAGGAAAAAATTGTTGTAAATTTCAGCGAATTCAAGTATAATGAAAGCATAGATGACGATATCTTTTCAATACAATAAAAAATAATATAAAAAAATAGATATCGTTTTAGAATTTTATTAACAGAGGTGCATTTAAAATGCTGGAATATCAAAGGCTTATGGCAGAAATAGACCTTGATGCCATTGAAAACAATGTCAAGGAAATAAAGACAAGGTTACGGCCCGAAACAAAGATGCTTGCCGTTGTAAAAGCCGACGGCTACGGCCACGGCGCGGTGGAGATAAGCAAAATTTGTCTTTTTAACGGTGCCGACTGGCTGGGCATAGCGACCTGCGAGGAGGGCGAAGCTTTAAGGCAGGCAAATATCCCCGTGCCGATACTTATATTGGGCTATACGCTTGAAAGCCGCTTTGAAACGGTAATTGAAAACGAACTGACGCAGGCGGTATATACTTATGAAATGGCCGAAAAACTGTCGCAGACTGCCGTAAGAATGGGCAGAACTGCATATATGCATATAAAAATAGATACGGGTATGGGCCGCATCGGCTTTTTGCCCTGCGAGAAAAGTCTTAAAACCATAGACAGGATATTCGACCTGCCGAATGTTAAGGTTACAGGCATATTTACGCACTTTTCAACGGCCGATGAAAAAGACAAGACATTTACAAAAACTCAGTTTGAAAGATTTTTGTATATGACAGACGGGCTTGAAAAAATGGGCCATACAGGCCTTATTAGGCACTGCGCAAACAGCGGTGCAATTATAGATATGCCCGAATTGCAGCTGGATATGGTGCGTGCGGGCATTATATTGTATGGTATGCTGCCAAGCGGTGATGTGGGCGATATACTTAAACTGCGCCCCGCAATGAGCCTTAAATCACATATAAGTTATGTAAAGGAAGTGCCCGCCGATACGCCTATCGGTTACGGCAGAACATATTATACCGACAAACCCTCAAAAATAGCCACCGTGCCTATTGGTTATGCCGACGGCTACAGCCGCGCTTTTTCAAACAAGGCGCGTGTTATCGTAAACGGCGAGTACGCAAACGAGGTAGGCAATGTATGTATGGACCAGATGATGCTTGATGTTACGCATATAAAGGATATAAAACAGGGCGACGAAGTTATCATTATGGGCAGCAGCGGCGAAAAGAGCATAACCGCCGAGGAACTTGCGCAGCTTTCGGGCACCATAAATTACGAGATAGTCTGCAATGTCGGCAAACGTGTGCCGAGGGTATATATCCGCGGCGGCAAAGTGATAAAACTGAGTATGCTGTAAATAATTTTTTACATTAATGTATAATTTTTCAAAATACCACCGATACTGATAACATAAATAAAACAGTGGAGATGGTAATATGACAGTTAAACGCGGAGATATTTTCTACGCAGATCTAAGCCCCGTTATCGGGTCGGAACAGGGCGGTATAAGGCCTGTTTTGATAATACAAAACAATGTCGGCAACCGTTACAGCCCCACGGTTATATGCGCGGCTATCACCTCGCAGATAAACAAGGCAAAACTGCCGACACATATCGAAATAAATAAAGAAAACCATTCGCTTACAAAGGACTCGGTCATTTTGCTGGAGCAGGTGCGTACAGTGGATAAACGACGCTTGCGTGAAAAAATAGGCCACCTTGACGAGAGGATAATGGACAGAGTGGACAGGGCGCTGCTGACAAGCCTTGGGCTGTAGGTACATAGCGCTTTTGCAAATACAAAAGAAAAGAGAGGTTGTATATATGAAATTTTTTATGCCAACAAAGCTTTATCTGGAGTTTAATGCGGTAAAGACACACGGAGAGGAACTTGCCGCACTCGGAACACGCGCTTTTATTGTTACGGGAAAGTCAAGCGCAAAAAACGGCAGTCTTAATGATGTGACGGATGTTCTTGATAAATACGGTGTCAAATATGAGATTTTTAACGATACCGAACAGAATCCGTCGGTCGAACAAATTATGCTTATGAGAGAAAGGGCGGTTTCGTTCGGCGCCGATTTTGTGATAGGTATTGGCGGCGGTTCTCCGCTTGATGCGGCAAAGGCCGCTGCGCTTATGGCGGCAAATCCCGATAAAGGGGCCGAACTGCTGTATCAAAAATGCGATGCAAAGTATCTGCCTGTTGCCGAAGTGCCTACAACGGCGGGCACGGGCAGTGAAGTAACGCAGTATTCTATTTTGACCCTTCACGACACTCATACCAAAAAGAGTATTTCCCACGCGGTTTTTCCGACACTTGCGCTTGATGATCCGATGTATCTTTTGTCGCTGCCGAAAAAAATAATTATAGATACAGCGACGGATACGCTTGCGCATCTGCTTGAAAGTTGGCTGTCGGTAAATCACGAAAACAGCGTTCTTGTGACAGAAAAGGGGCTTGAACTGTGGGGTGAGTGCAAAGAGGATATCCGAAACGGCAAACTTAACGAACTTTCCGCTTGGAAACTTATGGCGGCATCGGCAGCAGGCGGTAT
>CAMNCZ010000119.1 GCA_946534775.1 uncultured Eubacteriaceae bacterium | reverse complement strand
AAAAAAAGTGAAGATATCAAAATTTCGCCATACTATTTTTATTAATGCGCCATTCTCGCATAATCAAGTATATACATCCGAAGAGGATTTTGAATTTGTAAAACAATTTATACTGGACCATATCCCCGAGGAAGTAAGCAAAAGGGTAAGGTGAAATATAATAAACGGCAAAACGGGACGTGAATTGAACACGTCCCGTTTTTTGGAGGAATATCAGATATTGCAGACAAGGCCGTGTTCGTCAACGTCAATTTTAATAACGCTGTCGGGTTCGGGATCGTCTTTTATTATCATTCTGCCCACAAGGGTCTCAACGTTTGCCTGGATATAGCGTTTAAGCGGTCTTGCACCGTAGATAGGGTCGTAGCCGTTTTCAACGATATATTCTTTTGCCTTGTCACTGATCTCTGCCGAAAGCTGCTTGTTTTTAAGCCGCTTGTTAAGGTCGGCAAGCATAAGGTCAACTATCTTTGTTATCTCGTCTTTGCCGAGTGGCTTGTAATAAACTATTTCGTCAAGACGGTTCAGAAACTCGGGACGGAAACTTTGTTTAAGCAGTTTGTCAACGCTTTCCCTTGCTTCTTTTGAAATTTCGCCGTTTTCTATGCCGTCAAGTATATAGGGCGAACCAAGGTTGGATGTAAGTATGATTATCGTGTTTTTAAAATCCACCGTTCGGCCCTGACTGTCGGTGATACGGCCGTCGTCAAGCACCTGCAAAAGTACGTTGAATACATCGGGGTGCGCCTTTTCTATCTCGTCAAAAAGCACTACGGAGTAGGGTCTGCGGCGAACGGCCTCGGTAAGCTGGCCGCCTTCCTCGTAGCCGACATATCCGGGAGGCGCTCCTATAAGACGGCTCACGCTGAATTTTTCCATATATTCGGACATATCTATCCTTACGATGTTTTTCTCGTCGTCAAACAGACTTTCGGCAAGGGCTTTAGCAAGCTCCGTCTTGCCGACACCCGTCGGGCCGAGAAAGAGGAACGAACCGATAGGTCTGTTGGGGTCCTGTATGCCCGCTCTTGAACGGATAATGGCCTCCGTAACTTTTTCAACTGCCTCATTCTGGCCGATAACGCGGCGGTGTAAAATTTCTTCAAGCGCAAGCAGTTTCTGCCTTTCGCCTTCCATAAGTTTTGAAACGGGTATGCCTGTCCAGCGGCCCACTATACGCGCTATCTCATCTTCGGTTACGCGGTCGCGCAGTATGCTGTCGCCTTTTTCCGCCTGTTCGGCAATGGCTTCAAGCTCTGTCAGTTCTTTCTGAAGCTCGGGCAGTTTGCCGTAGCGCAGGGCAGCCACCTCGTTAAGGTTGTAATTTCTTTCCTCTACTTCTATCTTTTTGTTTATATTTTCAATTTCTTTACGAAGTTTCTGTACTTTTTCTATCGCAGTCTTTTCGTTTTCCCATTTTGCCTTTAAGCTGTTGAACTTGTCACGCAGTTCGGAAAGTTCCTTTCTTACACGTTCAAGCTGTTCGGCGGAAAGTTTGTCATCTTCCTTTTTCAGGGCGGTCTCTTCAATTTCAAGCTGCATTATCTTTCTTGATATCTCGTCAAGCTCCTGCGGCATAGAGTCCATTTCGGTGCGGATAGTAGCGCAGGCTTCGTCCACAAGGTCTATTGCCTTGTCGGGCAAAAATCTGTCCGTGATATAGCGGTTTGAAAGTACGGCAGCGGCAATAAGCGCCTGGTCCTGTATCTTAACACCGTGGAATACTTCGTAACGTTCTTTTAAGCCCCTTAAAATGGAGATAGTATCTTCAACCGTAGGTTCGCTGACCATAACGGGCTGAAAACGTCTTTCAAGCGCAGCGTCTTTTTCGATATATTTACGGTATTCGTTAAGAGTTGTTGCGCCGATACAGTGCAGTTCGCCGCGCGCAAGCATAGGTTTCAAAAGATTGCCCGCATCCATGGCGCCGCTTGTTTTGCCTGCGCCTACTATGGTGTGCAGTTCGTCTATAAACAGTATTATCTTGCCTTCGCTTTTCTTTATCTCCTGCAAAACGGCTTTTAAACGCTCTTCAAACTCGCCCTGATATTTTGCGCCCGCAATAAGTGCGCCCATATCAAGCGAGAAAATACGTCTGTTTTTGATATTGTCGGGTACATCACCTTTCACTATACGCAGTGCAAGACCTTCTGCAATGGCTGTTTTGCCGACACCGGGTTCACCTATAAGCACGGGGTTGTTTTTGGTCTTGCGGCAGAGTATTCGTATAACGTTTCTTATTTCGCTGTCACGGCCTATAACGGGGTCGAGTTTGCCTCTTTCGCCAAGTGCGACAAGATCCTGACCGTATTTGTTTAAAACATCATAAGTGCTTTCGGGGTGGTCGGTGGTAACGCGCGTGTTGCCGCGGATATCCTTTAATGCCCTTAAAAACGACTCTTTTTTGATGTTGAACTGACGGAAAAGTTCTTTAAGTTTTGGTGTGGGGTTTTCAAGCAGCGAAAGCATTATATGCTCTACGCTGACATACTCGTCACCCATAGTTTTTGCCTGTGCTTCCGCCTTGTTAAGCACGGTGCCCGCATCGTTTGCAATATATACGTTTGCGGTGCTGCTTACCGTTGGCAGTCCGTCAACAAGTTCCTTTGCGTGGCGTATAAGTCGGTTTGTATCAAGCTCCATTTTTTTGAAAATTTCACTTGTTATGCCGCCTTCCTGCGTAAGCAGCGCAAGGAAAAGATGCTCGCTTGTGACTGCGGGGTTTGAATTGTCAATACATAAATTTTGCGCAAGCTGGATAGCTTCTATGGTTTTTTGTGTAAATTTTTGCGTATTCATAATTAAGCTCCTTTCGTATTTTTATATCGGATATTTACATTTTGCTATAAGCGCAAGATACGGTTTTTCATCAATATCGCCCCCGTTGTGGAAATACTGTTTCATAACGCTGTCAAATACATTTATATAATCCCAGATAGCCTGTGCGGCCATATCGTCGTTTTTTACGGTATCGGGCAGTGCAAGCTGACGTGTAAAGCGCCCCGTTTCTATCGTATAATGTACGGAAACGGGAAGTTTGTCGGGCAGATATGCCTTTTCCCAACCGACCCATTTGTTCAGGAAATTGTCAAGTTCCGCAAGCAGGGCGGTGTTTTGGGTCCTTAAACTTACCTTTAATTCGCCAAGGATATGATTCCCCGTTGAAAGCGTGACCGAATATTTGACGGTGGGGTTGTATTTATATTTAACGGCGCTTTTAAGCATTAGGTTTGTGCCTGCCGACAGAGGCTGAAAAGTCATATTATCGCTGATGTTGTCAAGCACAAGCTCTATTATGTGCTGTATACGCTGTTCGGGTGTTACATAAGATACCTTTTCCGCAAGTATGCGGTTTATAAGGCCCGAACGGTTTGTGCCAAGGCTGTATGCCATTTTATCTATAGCGGCAACAATATCGTCATCCAGAATAATACTGTATGCGGATTTAGCCATATATTTCGCCTCCGTTTCTTTGTTTCTGAAAACAGTATAGCACCAAAAATAAAACTTGTCAATACTTTTATATAAATTTTTTTACAAATTATATAATTTGTTTTTAAAATGATGTTTATCGTGCTTACTTTTTTAAATACAAGTATATACCGCCAAATATAAGAAAAATCCCCAAAATAAGCGTTTTCCAGTAGGTCAGAAACGCACCCGAGGTCATCCCCATACCGAAAGTGAACAAAACTATGGCTAAAAACTTGTAACGGCAAAAGTACATAATATCACCCCAAAAATTAAAAAAATATGAGAAAAAAGCTAAAAGTTTGGCGTTTTAAAAAATTTTTCTTGACTTTTTTCTTATTATAATATAAAATATTTAACGATAAAAGGAAGTAGCTTGCAGCCGAAAGGCTGTATACAATATCGTCAGCACGATCGGAAGGTCCGGTATGTAAATAGTAAGCAAAACTTTTATTGTGACAAAAAGCATTTTTTTTGCTGCAATAAAAGTTTTGCTTTTTGTTTTTTTGGATGATCATAACTTAAAGAAAGGCGGTTTGATATGGAAAGATTATTGGTTTATGTATGGTTGTTGGTTGGTTTTGTCTGCCTTATAAAGGGCGCCGATTTTTTTGTTGACGGCAGTTCCTCGGTGGCAAAAACCTTTAAGGTACCAAGTGTAATTATAGGCCTTACAATTGTTGCAATGGGTACAAGCCTGCCCGAAACGGCGGTTTCGGCATCTGCGGCACTGCGTGGGGCAAACGCGATAGCGGTAAGCAATGTTATCGGTTCAAACATTTTCAATTTAATGGTAGTTGTGGGCGTGTGTGCCGCAATAAAGCCTATTGGTGTAAATAAGGAACTTATGCAGCGAGACTTCCCGTTTTCGCTTGCGGCAACCATTTTTATGATGGTGGTTATCATTGATGCCCAGCTTTTCAGGGCAACATCAAATGTTATCTCAAGGGTGAACGGCATTACCTTCCTTATAATGTTTTCGGTGTATATGTTCATACTTATAAAATCCACGCTTGCGGCAAGGAAAAATGCGCTTGAATCGCCCGAAGACGAGGAATATAAGGTGCTTCCCTTATGGCAGAGCCTTATTTACATTATAGGCGGTATTATCGGTATTAAAGTGGGCGGCGATTTGGTAGTTGACAGTGCATCGGAGATCGCGGCGCGCTTCGGTCTCTCTCAGACACTTATCGGCCTTACCATAGTTGCCTGCGGAACAAGCCTGCCCGAACTTGTAACAAGTATAGTTGCATCAAGAAAGGGCGAAAACGACCTGGCGCTTGGCAATGTAGTCGGTTCAAATATCTTCAATATACTTTTTGTACTCGGTATTTCGTCAACTATCTGCCCGATAACGGTAGAGATGAAAGCTGTTACGGATATCTGCGTACTGCTTATATTTAATGTGTATATTTATATAATTACAAGAACAACGCATAAAGTAAACCGCCCGGGTGGTATATCTATGGTTATATTATATGTGCTTTATACCGCATATATTATCTACAGAGATCTTGGCGCGGCAGTGTAAAAAATAAAATTATAAAAAACAAAACCGCAATACGAACAGATTGTCCGCATTTGCGGTTTTTATTTTTT
>CAMNCZ010000118.1 GCA_946534775.1 uncultured Eubacteriaceae bacterium | reverse complement strand
AACGATGCCGGTATATTTCATCCTGATCACAGACATTGTCACATATCAGGGCGAGTGCAATAATTATATCCTGCAAACTTTCATCTTTAATGCTTATGCGATAAGCATCTGCCACCCATTTTGAACTGTCCGAATCAATATGGGCGATCGTTCGTTCTCCAAGTATTATATCATAATCAAAACCCAATATATCACCGCGAATATTCAACTCCTCATAAAAGCCCGTTCCGCTCACTTCGGGATTGACTATCCTGAATTTCTTTTTAAGACTTGCTATTTCTTGGCCATCCTTTTCTATTATGTACTCGGATAAAAGTTTTCCTATCTTCTTTTTAAGTTTTAATACTTCAATGCCGTCCCGCTGAATTGAAAAGAAATGTCCGGTAATATCTCCGTCAATGTGGTAAACAGTATTTTTGTCGCTGTCAAAAACATCGAATTTCGGGCTTATTGTAAATATTTTCTGTTCCATATAAAGGGCAATGGGTTCGCCTGTCGATGTTCTTGCGGGCATAGCCTCCTCGGAAACGGAAACAGATTCGTTATTTTCAATTTTTTTAATGACTTTTAACAATTCATCTACCGCTCTGTCCGCTTTTGAGGTATCTGCATCCTTGTGATCGAGCATAACATCGGCTTCCATCATTGCCGCAGTTTCTATGCTTGATACCCCATCACTCCCGATTTTTCCCATAATTATTTTGTCTTTATGTACCCGTGCAAATATATCGTAAAACGGGGTGACATTTTTGTACATAACCGCAGGTGTTCCGTAAATATCACCCATTATCGGTATACCAAAACTTACCTTTATGTGCGACAGCTTCTCAAACAACTCTTCGTCTGTAAAATGCAGGACGTTCTTAACGCTGCCAAATCCCATATTTCCGCCGCCGGAAAAATCAAAAAAATCCATAGTATGCCTCTCCTTAATATAAAAATGAATGTCAAAATTTCACTTAACTTAAACAAAAACCACAACTGCTGACTGCGGGATTTACGGCAGTCAGCAGTTCCCCTGCAGCAAAAAATAGGGAAACTAAAAATTTTTACGACATCTCTTCATCTTTTTTATTTTCGGTTTCTTTTTCGTTCTCTTCGGGCTTGGTTTCGGTGTACTTGCCCAAAATCTCCATAAATTCCTCGCCTGTTATGGTTTCCTTTTCAATAAGGAACTGTGCCAGTTCGTCAAGTGCTTCGGCCTGCGACCGTATTATCGCAAGCGCCTGTTTGTGGCAGTCCTTTATAAGTTCAAGCACCTCGTTATCGAGTTTTGCAAGCGTTTCGGGGCTGCAATTTGATACGGCGCGGCCGTCAAGATAGCGGTTTTGTATGCTTTCAAGCGCCATCATATCAAAAGTATCGCTCATACCGTACATACTTATCATCGCCCTTGCCATATTGGTAGCGCGCTCTATATCGTTGCTTGCGCCCGTGGTAACGCCGCCGAATTTTATCTCCTCCGCCGAACGTCCCGCAAGCAGCACAACTATCTCCGCATACATCTCGGCCTTTGTCATAAGATATTTTTCCTCTTCGGGCATCTGCATAGTATAGCCCAAAGCGCCCATTGTACGCGGCACTATCGTTATTTTCTGCACGGGCTGCGTGTTTTTCTGCAAGGCGGCGGCAAGTGCGTGACCTATCTCGTGATAAGCCACTATCTGCTTTTCGGTAGCCGAAAGTATGCGGTCTTTCTTCTCCTTGCCCGCAATGACCACTTCAACGGCATCCAGCAAGTCTTCCTGCAAAACTTCCTCTCTGCCCATTCTTACCGCCCTTAAAGCGGCCTCGTTTACCATATTTGCAAGGTCCGCACCTACAGCGCCGCTGGTTGCAAGCGCTATTTTCTTAAAGTCCACATCGGGGCCGAGTTTAACGTCTTTTGAATGTACCTTTAAAATATTTTCGCGGCCGATAAGGTCGGGTTTTTCAACAATAATGCGCCTGTCAAAGCGGCCCGGGCGCAAAAGTGCCTTATCAAGCACATCGGGGCGGTTTGTAGCCGCAAGTATCACTATACCCTTTGATGTATCAAAACCGTCCATTTCGGATAACAGCTGGTTAAGCGTCTGTTCGCGCTCGTCGTTGCCGCCTATCTGGTTGTCGCGGCTTTTGCCTATTGCATCTATCTCGTCGATAAATACTATGGACGGTGCGTTTTCCTGCGCCTGTCTGAAAAGGTCGCGCACACGCGAAGCGCCGACGCCTACAAACATTTCGACAAAATCACTGCCCGAAAGGCTCATAAACGTAACCTTCGCTTCACCCGCAACCGCCTTTGCAAGCAGCGTCTTGCCCGTACCCGGAGGGCCGACAAGCAGTGCGCCTTTGGGCTGCTTTGCACCGATGCGCGAGTATTTTTCGGGGTCGTGCAGATAATCTATTATCTCCACAAGCGATTCTTTCGCCTCGTCCTGTCCCGCAACATCCTCAAACGTCACGCCCGTTTCTTCCTGCATATAAATTTTGGCATTTGATTTGCCGACACCCATCATACCGCCCATTCTGCCGTCAAGCGAACGTGTAAGCATACGGAAGATGAAAAATATTAATATAAGCGGCACTATCCACGACAAAACAAAGCCTAAAATCGGGGAATTGTAGATGATGGGTGTGGAAAACTCGATCTTTTTTTCAAGCAGCAGCGGGATAAGTTCCTCGTTTTCGATATAACCCGTGCGAAATACCGTAGTGCCCAGTTTTGCCGCCATAGTTTCTGGCTTTGCATCGGGTTTAAGGGTTATCTCTATCCTGTCCGACTGAAATTCCACGCTTTTTACATAATCTTTGTCGATCCACTCGATAAACGTGCTGTATGACACTTCCGTTGTCTGCCTTAATATCCTGTAAGTGTTTATGATATTAAAAGCCACCGTAAGCACTACCGATATCACCAAAAGCCTTATAAATATGCCTGCATCACTGCGTTTATTATTCGGTTCGTTATTGTTGTTTTCGTTCATTTGTACTCCTTATATATCATTTCCAACATTTTTCAACACAATTATAACGAAATTTTGTTTGTTTGGCAAGTATTATTTCCGAAATTTAATAGAAAAATAATTATTTTTTTAATTGAAAAATCTTTACCTTACCTCAAACACCTTAAAATCCACGTCCGTATAATAATGCGACAGTATTTCCCTGTAGCCCGCGCCGCTTTGCGCCATATATTCGGCACCGTACTGGCTCATACCCGCGCCGTGACCGTAACCGTGTACGGTTATAAAAACGCGGCCGTCTTTCACATCCAAATAAAAATTGTTTGACCCAAGCCCCAGCGCAAGGCGGATATCATCGCCCGAAAACCGCTTGCCGCCCGCTGTTACACCAAGCACATAGCCCGATTGGCTGCGTTTATCTATACGGATATCAGCTGCGTTATCGACCCCCAGCACGGCCGACAAACGCTCTGTTTCAATGCTTGTTTCCTGTAGATACACGGGGGCTTTTTTGTCGTATTCGCTGTTTACGGGGCGCAGATACGGCAGCGACCTGCCCCATACATTGCCGCTGTCCTCGGTCATACCGCCGCTTGCGCTGCTGTAAGCCGCAAGTATCGGCTCATCATCGTACACTATCACCTCGCCGCGTGTCTGCGTGACCGCATCTTTTATCTTTTGCATATTTTTTTCGTAATCCCCGCCCCAGCGCTGTTTCAGTCGGTCTTCGGATAAATAAGCCTGTCCGATGGTTTTAAGCTCGACATTTTTATTGCCGAAATATTCACGGCAGGCATAAGTACGGCATGCCACTGCCTGTGCCTTTAAAGCCTCGGGCTGAAAATATACGGGCATTTCCGCTGCAAGCGACCCGCATACATAGTTTTCCAGAAACTCGGGGATATATCTTTCATCGGTGTTTTCGGCAGTGGTTTGAGTGGTTATCTCCGTAGTTATCTCCGTAATAATTTCGCTTGTTGTCTTTGCAGTGTTTTTTGTATAAAAATTTTCGCCCATTACCGAAGTATCGGCATAAACAGGCGCTTCCGCAAACAGATTTACACAAAGCCATATTATAAGTGTTATTCCGTAAGTTATCATTATAGAAAGCTGCAATCTTAATTTTCTCATCTATTCCCCTTCTTTTATCCTTTTAATATCCACACCCAGTGCCGACAGCTTTTTTTCAATATTTTCATAGCCGCGGTCAATATGCTGTATCTCGCCTATCTCGGTCTTTCCTTCCGCCATAAGCCCCGCTATCACAAGCGCCGCGCCCGCACGCAGGTCGGTCGCCTTAACATCGGTGCCGCTTAAATGCCCCACACCGTTTACAACGGCGCTGCGGCCGTCTATCTTTATATCCGCCCCCATTCTGTTCAGCTCCGAAACGTACATAAAACGGTTTTCAAACACCGTTTCTTTGACTATGCCGCTGCCCGCACCCGTTGTCATAAGCGCCATAAACTGCGCCTGCATATCCGTCGGAAAACCCGGGTACGGCAGGGTCTTTATATCGGTGTTTCTGATATTTCCGTTTGAACTTACCCTTATAAAATCATCGCCCTTTACTATATCTATGCCCGTTTCGATAAGTTTATGTGTAACGGGGCTGAGGTGCTGCGGTATAACGTTTGTTATGCGCACATCGCTGCCTTTTACGGCGGCCGCCATAAGCATATATGTCCCCGCCTCTATCCTGTCGGGCAAAATACGGCAGCGGCAGCCGTGAAGGAACGGCGCACCGTGTACGGCGATGCTGTCGGTGCCCGCGCCCTCGACAAAGCCGCCCATTCGGTTGATAAAATCCGCCAGTTCGACTATTTCGGGCTCTGTCGCGCAGTTGTATATAAAGGTAGTACCCTGCGCAAGCGCCGCGGCAAGCATAATATTTTCCGTAGCGCCCACACTGGGAAAATCCAGATAAATGCCCGCACCGCCCAGTTTTGGCGCGCTTATCTTCACAAGCCCGTGTTCCAGACACACCGAAGCCCCCATTGCGGAAAACCCCTTTAAATGCAGGTCAACGGGTCGCAGCCCTATACCGCAGCCCCCGGGCATCTGCAGCGAACACTCGCCAAACCGTCCAAGCAGCGCCCCCGCCAGCAAAAACGAGGCGCGTATTTTTTTGGTAGCCGAA